>JAITVU010000239.1 GCA_031285645.1 Oscillospiraceae bacterium
TATAATAGAAACGGACGGTGAACGATATGCTGGACAAAAGCGTGCCTTTTTTCGATATCCTCATGCACAGAAAAAAAGGGACTCCCATAAAAAGGCATCCGCTGCCGGACGGCTACGACATTGTGCTTTTTAAGCCGGGCGACGAGTGGAACTGGGCGAAAATTGAGGCTTCCGTGCTGGAGTTTGACGATGAGGGGGCGGCTTTGCGCTATTTTCAGGCCGACCGCATGCCATATGTGCGTGAACTTGTCCGGCGCTGCGCCTTTGTGGTCGATCCAAAGGGGGAAAAGGTGGGGACGGCGACGGCCTGGTGGAATTATACGGGGGTTCGGCGCGATCCGTGGCTTCACTGGGTGGCCGTTAAGCCGCCGTTTCAGGGGCTCGGGTTTGGCAAGGCTCTTGTAGGCGAAGTGCTCTCTTTGATGCGCGCGATTGAGGGAGACAGGGATTACTATCTGCACACGCAGACATGGAGCCACAAGGCGGTCAATATGTACGAAAACGCAGGCTTTGAAATAACGGATGAACGGAACCTCGCCGGCTATGAAAACGGCCATTACGATGAGGCCATGCAGGTTCTCAAATCCGTGAGGAGGCAATATATATATGGATGAGAAGGCGCCGGTTGCGATCAGACCGTTTTGCATCGGGCATTATCACAAAGCGGCGGCGCTTTGGCGGCGTATACCCGGCATGGGCCTGCGCAGCGTGGATGATTCTCTGCAGGGCATCGCGCGTTTTCTGGACAGAAACCCCGATACAAGCTTTGCCGCCTTTAGCGGCGATGCGCTTGTGGGCGCCATTTTATGCGGCCACGACGGGCGGCGCGGTTATATTTATCACACTTACGTGGATCCCGATTTCAGAGGCGCGTCGGTCGGCCGCTTACTGTGTGAATACGCCCTGGCCGCGCTGAAAAAAGAGGGTATTACCCGCGCGGCGCTCGTCTGTTTCAAGGATAATGATGTCGGAAACGGGTTTTGGGCCGCCATGGGCTGGCAAAGGCGCGATGATCTGTTTTATTACGGCTATGCTCTGGATGACGGAAATATATAGTAATGCGCTGTGCGTGATATAGTGGATTCGATTTAAAACAGTGTAACTGTTTTAAATCAGCGGGTGCGCCCGCATCCGCGCTATGCGCGGGAATCCATTATGAACGGCGTTTCGGCCGCCTGTACAGGCGGCTACATGTGGCGTATGCCACATGTTTAAAACAGTCGGCGGGACTGTTTTAAACCGAAACCAGTATAAAAGACGGGAGGCAGGCCATGCGGCACGCATATACAACAACAATTGAAACCCCGCGGCTTATACTGCGCCGGTTTGAGATAACGGACGCCGCGGATATGTTTTATAACTGGGCGTCGGACAGCGCTGTAACGCGCTACCTGAGCTGGTCGCCCCATGTTAACCCGGAGGAATCGGCGGGCCTTCTGCAAAGATGGGTGGCGGAATATGAGAAGCCTGAGAACTATCACTGGGGTATTGTCCCCAAGGAGGGCCGACGTGTTTTTGGCAGCATCGGCGTCGTCAACATGTCGGAACATGATCTGCGCTGTGAGGTCGGTTACTGCATAGGCCGGGCGTTATGGGGCCGCGGGCTGACGACGGAGGCGCTTATGGCTGCGATCTGGTATTTGTTTGAGTACACGGATTTCAACCGCATCCAGGCCCGGCACGATGTGCGCAATATCGGTTCCGGCCGCGTGATGCAAAAAGCCGGGATGACCTGTGAAGGCACGCTCAGGCAGCATTCGCTGAACAGAAGCGACGGGACAATGGCGGATATGAACATTTGCGCGATTCTGCGAAGCGAATATGAGGCCCGGATATAGGACATGGCCCTCCCGCATTTTCTTGCTTTAAGAAATTGACAGCGTATGTGAACGGGTGTATGATTAGATAGACAGTTGAATCCGGGCGCCTCAGGCGCCTGTTTTGTGTATTTCTGTTGCATAAGGGCTTAACCAACCGTAATCTGTATTGAGAAAAGGGGATGAGCGTCGTTGGAACAGGTGGATGCTACAGATACTCAATCGCTCCATATGCCTGGCCGAAAGGAAATATGGGGCGATTTAATGCGTTTATCGTGGCCCTGCGCCGTTGAACTCATTCTCGCGTCCATGATCGGCGTGATTACAATGGCGCTTGTGGCTTCTCTTGGAAAAGAGGCCGTCAGCGCTGTGGGCATCACAAGCCAGCCGATCATGATTCCACAGGTTGTCCTGCAGGCGTTCAGCATCGGCGGTATGGCGCTTGTAGCCCGCTCGATCGGCATGGGGGATTATAATCAGGCCAGGATTGCCTGTGAGCAGAGCCTGTTTTTGTCCGTGATATTCAGCGTGCTGCTCAGCGTCGTCATGTATGTGTTTGGCGGCACTTTTATTCTGTGGATGGGCGCGACGCCCGACTATGCCGGTCTGGCCGAGCTCTATATGAAATACTGCGCTGTCGGCACGTTCTTTCAGTCCATGTCGACGATTATATCGTCCATGCTGCGCGGCGCGGGCCGTACCCGGATGTCGATGCAGTTCAACGTCGTATCCAACATCGTCAATATTCTTGTTGGGGTCGTTCTCATCAACGGGGTCGGCCCCATACCCTCGCTCGGTATATTGGGCGCTGCCGTCGCCCAGCTTGTGGCCAAAATTGTGGGTTGCGTCATGGCTTTATGGATACTGTTCCGCTCGCACGATTTACCGATCCGCCCTGGCATTAAGGGGATTTTTTCGCCCAACGGCGACATCATAAAGCGCATATGCCGCGTAGGGACGTCGTCAGCGCTCGAGCAGCTGGCTTTGCGTGTGGGGTTGATCATGTTCACCGTCTATGTCGTCAGGTTGGGTACGGCTGAATATGCCGCGCACAATATCGCCTCCTCCATCCACAGTTATGTCGTCAATTTCGGACAGGCCATCAGCGTGGCGCTGGTGTCATTGGTGGGGCAGAGCCTCGGCGCGAAACGCCCGGATCTGGCCGAGCGCTACTTCACCGAGTCCATATGGTTGTGCGGCCTGATAAGCGTTGTGCTCATGGTGCCTTTGCTGGCGATTCCACAGTACATAGCCATGATCTTTACGCGGGAGCCGGATGTCATTGCCAACATTGTCACGGCGCTGCGTATACTGGCCTTTTTCGTCGGCGCTCAGATTCTTCAGATTGCCATATGCGGGGGACTGCGCGGCGGCGGCGATACGACCTGGCCGCTGATATCCACGATGGTTGGCGTGCTGGGCATGCGCATGGTAATGGGTTATTTGTTTATTATCGTGTTAGAGTGGGGGCTTGCGGGCGCGTGGCTTTGCTGGCTTCTGGATCAGGTTTCGCGCGCGATTATTATTTATTTCCGCTTCAGGGGCGGCAAGTGGAAGCTTGTGAAAGTTTAATGAAACGAAGGGGTGTAATTCCCCGTCCCTTGGGGCGGTTCCTTATCCCCTTCGCCCCGTAGGGCGGTATC
>JAITVU010000259.1 GCA_031285645.1 Oscillospiraceae bacterium
ACATATCCCGCTTCCGGCCAGCCGGGTACCGTCAATAAAATAACATTGCTTTTCGAGAACGCGGTCAACCGCCACAAATACAGTGTCACCCTGACAGAGGACGACAAGCGCGCGGACGGCTCGTACAGCAAAACACTGGACATTTCACCCCACGAGCCGCCGGGCGCCTTCGCCCTCAAGCAGATGATCATAAAGACAAAAGCGGGAGAGACCCGCACCTGGTCCTCGGCGACAAACGACGACCCGTCGGTCCTGCCGCTGCCCTACCCGGCTTCTTTCACTGTTCAAACAGGCGTCGGCGATTCAAACCCGCCCATCCTTTCAGGACTCGGCGTCAGTGAGCGTATCCGCGGTGATGCCGATGACAAAACGGATTACCCCCTCTGGGTTGAGGCGTCCGACGCGCCGTCGGGCATCGACTACATCATCGTCAAATTTAAAGACCCCGCAAGCGGCGAAACGCTATCGAAAGTTTTGCGGGATGCCCATTTGAAGGACGGCCGCTACACAGGACCGATTGTCGTTAAAGAAGAACAGGTCCCCGGCGTTTACGACCTGGACAGCGTGACCCTGTGTGACCGCGCCGGGAACCGCATTGTCTACTGTTGCCAAAAGGATCTGACCGATCAAAAACGCCTGCTGCCCGTTCGGGCGGCGCTGGATATTCACTGAAATGAGGCGTCCATATGAAAAACGCATACAAACGGATCGGCGGCCTCGCGCTCGCCGGACTGATCGCATTAAATATCGCAAGCCCCGCCGCGGCCTCGGGAAACGGCGGTCTTTATCATAAGGATGAGATCATCTATGTCAATCTGGATCACAGCGGCGCTGTGGACAATATTTATGTCGTCAACAGCTTTAATATGCCTTCGGCAGGCTCCATCACCGACTACGGCAACTACAGCCGGGTCGTCAACCTGACAAACACACAGCCGCTGAGCCTTGACGGCGGCGTTGTCTCAGCCACCGTGCCGGATGGTCAGTTCTATTATGAAGGTGTCCTTGAGGACAAGGACATCCCCTGGGATATCACGGTCAGTTACACGCTGGACGGCAAAGCGCTCCCGGGGGAGACGCTCGCCGGGCAAAGCGGCCGGCTGGATATCCAAATCAGCCTGCGCCAACGCAGCGGCGCTAACAGCATCTGGCGGGAGCATTACGCTGTCCAGGCGTCCCTGTCTCTGGACAGCGCGACATGCTCGGATATTACGGCGCCCGACGCCACCGTCGCCATTGTGGGCGATCAAAGACAGCTCTCTTATATCATCCTGCCGGGAAATGACCGGGATTTCACTATCACGGCAACCGTCAGAGAGTTCGAGATGGGCGGCATATCCTTTAACATGATTCCCCTCTCGCTGACGATTGACGATCCGGACACCGCCGAAATCAGGGATAAAATGACCGAGCTGCAGGACAGCGCAATAGAACTGGACGACGGGGCTCATGATTTGGACGACGGGGCGTCCCGCCTTGACGACGGCGCGGATCAGCTGAGTGACGGCGTCACACGCCTTGAAGACGGTGTTATCGATTTGGCCGACGGCGTCGGCGAGCTGCGGGACGGCGCAAACGACCTGCGCGACGGCGCGGACGACCTGCTCCACGGCGCCCTCAGTATCAGAAAGGGCGCCGGTCAGCTCGAAAGCGGCGCCGGTCAATTGGCGCTGGGATCGGCTGTTTTTGCCACGGGACTTACCCAACTCAGTTCACAATCCGATTTCCTGCGCGGCGGCTCGGCTCAAATCAGGGAAGGACTGGGGCAGCTTTCAACCGCGGCCGGTGAAATCGATGAAGAGAACATCGCCGGTTTGCACAGCGATGCCCTCCTGCTCAAGGATGGCGCTCAATCCTATGCCGATATGCTGGAAATTCTGGTGTCGCAGTACAAACAGACGCTGGCGGAATTCCCCGTTGGATACAGCGGGCCGGAAGCCCAGGCCGTCCAAAACACACTGGACATACTAACGCGCCTTCAGAACAGCTATGCAGTCCTTAACACCGGGGTCTCGGGCATGGCCGACGCGGTTGCGCTGCAAACAGGCAGCCTGCCGCAGCTGGCAGCCTCCATTCAGGCGCTTTCCGGGCAATATACCCGGCTGGACAGCGCCATTACGGCATACACGCAAGGCGTCGACACGCTTTATGGCCATTGGGGAACCTTTTCCAAAGGTGTCGACGATCTCGCGGACGGCATAGCCGACCTGAAAGACGGCTCTGCCGAACTCCATGTGGGCGCTCAGGAGCTTTATGACGGCACTTACGACCTCAAGGACGGGGTCGGCAAGCTCACAGACGGGACCACAGAGTTGGGCGACGGTATTTTGGAATTGAAAGACGGCACAGTGGAGCTCAGGGACGGGACACTCGAGCTTTTAGACGGGACTCGGGAGCTCAGGGACGGGACGCTGGAACTGCGTGAAAAAACGGGTGATATGGATGGCGAAGTGGATGAGCGCATCGACGAAATCCTTGAGCGTTACCGCAGTTCGGACTTTGAGCCCGTGTCGTTTGTCAGCCCGCAAAACCGGAATGTGAGTTCTGTCCAGTTCGTTATGAAAACCGCGGAAATCGCCGTGGAAGACGATATGATAACGGTCCGCGGCGAAGAATCAAATCCTTCCCTTTGGCAAAAATTCCTGAATCTGTTCTCCTTTATAGCTGAATAGGTTAAATTTTCCACGCAATCACATGCGCGGTAAACACCGCTATTGGTAAAGATCAGTGAATGACCGCCGTCCGGAATGTGAAATGAACAAACGCAAACCGCCACCGCTATGCGGTGGCGGTTTAAAGCTGTGCCCCAAAATAAAAAACACTGATTATCTTTTTTACGCGGCAGCCATTGCTTTGAAATAGTCGATGATAAACTCAAGGAGTTTTTTGGTCGCGTAGGATTGGTAACGCTCCTGATTATAAATAATGGCGATATCCCAGGGGAGCTCCGGCTTAATCGGCGCGGAAACTATGTCCGGCTTTTTGTATTTGTTGATGATGGGATCGGGCATAATGGCCGTACAGAGGCCGAACGCAACCATATCAAAAACAAAATTGGGCATCAGGCTTTTATAAAGAATGCGCGGCGTAAAGCCCTCCTTCTCACAGTTGGCAATAAAAAAATCGTGCAAAGTCGCCGTATCGCTGAATGTGATAAACGGCTCGTCCTTAAGCTCCTTTAAATGGACCGTCTCTTTTCCCGCAAGCGGGTGTGTGTTTGGCGCAACCCATTTGCACACGCTCTCCCAGACTTTCTCAGTGACAATCGACGGGTGTTTGCCGATCGGCAGCATGACCATCCCCAGATCGACGTCGTTTTCGAGGACTGATTTCGTTGTGAGCTTCGATCCCTCTTCGATTATGCTGATCTCAATATGGGGATGCAGGGCATAAAAGCTGCGCAAAAGCTCGGGAAAATACGTGTCGAGGATCACACCGGGTATACTCAGGCGCACCTGTCCTGTCTTCGTATCTTTAATATCGTCAATAAAGCGGTACAGATCCTCATGTTTGTCCAACAGCTCAAGGGCTTTTTCATTCAGCATCATCCCTGCGTCCGTGACATGAAAAATTTTACTGGACCGCTCAATTAACTGTGTATCCAGCTCCTCCTCCAGCTTCTTCACAACCCGTGTCAACATGGGCTGGCTCACCATCAGCTTCTCAGCCGATTTCGTAAAGCTCTTGTTTTTAACGATCTCCACAAAATACCGCAAATGCTGTATGTCCAAACAACGCCCCTCCCATCGTACCCACAGAAGAATAATTATGTTTATTATATCACAAATTTTCTTAAAAAGCGCATATGCGCTTCTTGCTCAAGTTGCCTGCGGGCGGGAACTGATTCCTGTTGCGCGACGGGAGGAATCAGCATATGACACACAGTAAATCCGCCTTGAAGTGAAGAAATCCGGAAATGAGAAAAGAGTATTGACCGTTCTTTGCCGCGCCTTACAACATTAGGATCATTGATTTTATATGGATGGATGACACTCACCGCTGCAAGCAGACGGTGTATCCGAAGGATACCGCCTTGCGGGGCGGCGGGGATTAAGATGCGGCGCGGCAAGCCGCGGAGAATCAGACCCGCCGTGTCATTGAAGAAAGTTGATTTTGCATGGCAAATCCGGTTTATTTACCGCAATACCCCATCGCCGCGCGCACTTTCTCCGTATCTTCTGTTCCGATCAGCATTTCAAGCAGAGCAAAGGCGACTTCCGCTGCCGACGAGGGACCGCAGGATGTGATAATTTTGCCGTCTGTAACAAGCCTCTCGCGCATAACATTTACGCCGTAGCTTTCGAGCTCATTAATTCGGCCGCTCTGATCCAGATGATAGGTCGTCGCGCGCCTGCCGCTGAGAATACCGCTCCTGCCCAGGGCCAGTGCCGCGGTGCAAACCGACGCGATCGGTTTTTCCTGCGCATCGAAATCCCGGATTAACCGGAGAAACGCGCTGTCATACGCTTCTTCAAAAAAACCTGAACTGCGAAACCCGCCCGGAATCGCAAGCGCGTCATAATCTTCGGCCCGGACCGCGTCGATCACAGTATCCACAACGATGGGGACGCCGAATGTACTGATGACCTCACGCGAATACCCACAGGTGGTCACGCGCACATCGTGTTTAAAGATTTCCCGCGCCCAGCCCATTATATCGATAAATACACCTGTTTCCATATGTTCAAACCCCTTACCCAGCAATAACAACACAGTCATAAATATACCGTCCCTTTCACGTTTTCATCACCCGCGGCCGCCGTATTTTCTTAAATTGTTTCTTTCCGGCGGCCCACCTAAATTATAATCAGGCGAGCCCTATTTGCCAAGATCATCATTAATTTGTTTCAAACAGAACTTATCCGCGGGCAAAAAACAAGGCCTCACGTCAATTGCTGTGGGGCCTGTCCATTGGGGCGTTATGTTAATGCTGTTGTTGCAAACATATTGAGGCGATTTGAGGGTAAAACAGCCGGCAAATTCCATATCGCGACAACAGTCAGAGCCGGTGTGTCCGTCTTCGACAAGCATACATTCAGCGGAAAGACGGGACTTCTTTTCCGCGGCGGACGAAGCGCTGTACCGGGCAAACGAGAAGGAAAGAATCGATACGTGGTACGGAATGGCCCGTATGAGTCAATCTGACAAAGACGTTAGCCTGTCAAAGCAAGGCGCTAATGCCGGCTGCGTCTGGGGACGCGCGTTGAAAGGGCTGCTTTTTTGCGTCTTTTGCTTCGCCGCCTTTTAAACGGTAATCATCCGGCAAGAACCTTACAGCTCAAGCAAAGGACATTCCCGCCACCTGAAAAGCAGGTGGCTTTTTTATGCTAAAAACACAGCCGGCAGGATGGCATCAGCCGCTTCATTGAATGCGTCCGAAAAAATAAGACGCTGAATTCACCCGGGAATGCAGGAAAATTCTGTTATTTGCCCACTCTATTAACGAGGAAGCAACTCGACGCGTTTAGAACCCGGGCAGGCCCTCAGGCATGTCCGGACACATGAAAGGAGCGCATATGAAATTTGGAGCGTACGAGGACATTATCCATATCACGTCCAAGTGGACAGGTGAGCGCATGCCGGACGGCAGGCCCAAAGTGTCGAACGATATCCTGAACCGGCTGCGGAAGCTGACCCTGGAGGAGGCCCACGGCCCTTTGTGGAACGCCGGCTACCACTACCAGTTTGAGGGCGGGCTGAAGATGACCCATCCGGGCGTGAAGCTGGTGGGGCGGGCCGTCACCGGCGTCATGGCTCCCAAACGCCCGGATCTGGACTCCATCCTGATCGAATACGGCATGAAGGAGGAGGGCCGTCAGGGCACCATGAACCAATGGGTGATTGATTCCCTTGTTGAGGACGATGTCGTGGTCGTGGACATGTATGACAAGATTTACGAGGGTACCTTCGTCGGGGGGAATCTCACCACGGCCATCGCCACCCGGACCAAACGCGGCGGCTCCGTGATCTGGGGCGGGGTCCGGGACCTGGAGCAAATGGTTCAAATCCCCGGCATCCAGAACTACTACCGCGGCACGGATCCCATGTGGATTCGGGACACAACCCTGGTGGGCCTCAATACCCCCTGCCGGATCGGCGGCGCCATCTGCCTGCCCGGCGACGTGGTTTTCGGCACGATGTCCGGCGTGCTGTTTATCCCGCCCCACCTGGCGGAGCACTGTGTGGTCAGCGCTGAAAAATCCCATGTGCGGGACATTTTCGCCTTCCAGCGGTTGGAGGAGGGACTATACTCCACCGCCCAGGTAGACACAGCCTGGACACTCGCCATGATGGAGGATTTCCTCGACTGGATGAAGGCTGCCCCCGTAGCGGCGGAATACCGCCACCTGGCCTGGGAGCAGGAACTGGATGAGGCCCGAAAGAAAGAGGCGGAGGGCGGCGACGCCATTCCCCAGGTGAGGCCGTAAGGAAGGGGGAAGACCTGTGAGCCTGTCCGGTAAAATTGTCCTGATATCAGACGGCGGCCACCCCTCCGCCGAACCCCTTGCGGAGCGCTTTCACAGCGAGGGCGCGGCGGTGGCGGTCAATGATCCGGCGGGAGGGCGCTTTTCCTTCGACTGCGCTTCTCCGGACGGAGCCGAGGGTCTGGTGGAAGCGGTGGTCCGCGCCTTCGGCCGCCTTGATGTCCTACTCCACAACCACAACCTTGTGGAGGCCAAAGATTTCTTTCAGTGCGGCGAGGAGGACGTCCTCCGCTCCCTGCGCTACAACCTGAAAACCGCTTTTCTCCTGACCCAGGCGGCGGGGCGGCGAATGAAGGAGCGGGGTGACGGGAACCTCCTCTATCTG
>JAITVU010000382.1 GCA_031285645.1 Oscillospiraceae bacterium
CAACGGCATGTCGAAGCCAAAGTATAACAAGGGCGACGAAACCATCGTTGAGGAATTTAAGGAATGGACTGTTTCCCACAAAAAGACGAAGGCCATGCGCAATTCCATCAATTCTATCATATGGATGTCCGCTGTCATCATATTTCTGGGCGGCACGCTGATATTCCACAAACCGCATATCATATGGCTTGTCTTTCTTCTGGCCGCGGTCGTCAACAAAATTGTCAACCTGTCATTCAGTTACCACGAGGCAGACGACGATGAGCCGGGCGTCTGACGGCGATGGCGGCGCACCCGTATTTTCCGCACGTATTTGTAATATAGATAATTAAATCAAAGCCCGTTTCAAGCCGGTCTGCCATGGCGGGAATACCGCTTATAAGCCTGTAAGACTTATTTTAAACCGGCATGATCATAATATGTTATAGCATACTAAGCTTTCGAGAGGAGACGGCCTGCCGTTTTTACGCGGGCCATGTTTATATGAAAAAATCACTTGGTATCCTGATCGCCGTCTGGGCCGTGATCGCACTCATCATCATCGGTATCATCATTGTCGGGTTTTCTTTATACACTTTACCGGGTGTAACCAGGGAGGGGCAAACCATGTCCGATATTTACATCGACGAAACACTGCCTATAAACGACATCGACACAATCCAACTGCATATGTCCGCCGCGACGGTAACGGTCCGTCACGCGGAAAGCGGTGATTTCCGCATCGTGCAAAGCGGCAGAAACATAGAGGATAACCATATTATAGACGTTAAAAAATCCGGGTCCACAATTGAAGTGACCCCGAAAGGCAGCAGGCGTATCCAGCTTTTCAGTTTCAGCCTGCCAAATAATTCCGACAATGTCATTGATGTATACATTCCGGCCGAATATGCCAAGGATGTCAAAATCAAGCTGTCGGCAGGCGATCTCGACATCATAGACGCCTACACGCTTGACGGCTTCGATGTCACGGTATCGGCGGGTGATTTCAACAGTACAGCCTTAATCCAGTCAAAAGAATCGCAGATCAAGCTGTCGGCCGGAAACCTGGAACTCTCACAGCTTGAGTGTGATGATTTTGATGTCAGCACATCGGCCGGGAAACTCGTGATTCACGCGTTGTCGGGTTCGGGTAAGGCGTCGGCGTCGGCCGGTGAGGTCCGCCTTGAAAGCGTCGAAATCGCCGATTCCCTCACCGTTCGCTCGAGCGCCGGCTCGGTGAAAATCGGCATTGCGGGCGATCCCGGCCTTGACTATAGAATCAGCGCCAGCGCCGGCTCCATCGAGACCTATTTCGCCGACGTATCGGGTTTCGCGAGGGGCAAAAACGCCAGCGGCAAGGTGGGCGACGGCCCCTACAAAAACATCGATATCTCTTCCTCGGCGGGCTCCATTAAAATCGACAGGGCTTAGCGCTGGTATATCGGCACAAAGCGCCATGAATCGTTGTTGTTGGGATTCCTGGCGCTATACATGTATATGCATGATTTTAATAGGCTTTTAATTTATTTTCAATGCCATTTTATATCATAGCTTCTATAATAGTGGCAGTGAATCGATTTGAACAAGCCGCACAAGTTAACAAAGCGCCTTTGGCATCTTGTGCGGCACGCGTGTGTCTCCGGTTCATAATCTCACAAATAAAATACAGGAGCTGACCGGAAATGTATGATCAGAACAATGTCCCCGTTTTCGAAACCGACGATATTCAAAAAAACAAGAATATGGCCGCGATTGCCTATTTGATTTTCTTCATACCGCTTATTGCCTGCCCAAACTCGGCTTACGGCAGATTTCATGCCAATCAGGGGCTTCTTCTGTTCATAACCGGCGTCGTTGGCAATGCGATCCTGCGCATGATACCGATTGTCAAATGGTTTATGCCGACCCTGTTTTCCCTCTGTATCATTGCGCTTGGCTTGTACGGGCTCATTAACACAATTAATGGAAAGGCCTTCCGCCTTCCCGTCATCGGCGGTTTTACCATTTTAAACTGAACAAGCTTATTATTAAAGACATGGACACAAACAACAAACGCGCCCAAGCGCGCGTTTGTTGTTTGTCTTTATATTACATCATATTACATCGCAAAAAGAAAAAAACAATTGGAACACTGCCACTTCAAATATCACACAGCCGTCACATAAATGATAACCAACCGTCACATACCGGGCCTATAATAGTGAATATAGAACAAATATTTTAGAGAGGTGGATAGTTTATGGGACTTTTTAGTAAAAAGAACAAAAACTCTCACGAAAAGATCGACGACATACTGAGTCCAAATTTCATGTCCACATACACAACCTACCCCACATTAGGCGCTATGTTCGCTGAAATGGGTTATACGGTTGTGACAGCGGATCAATTGGGCGACATACCCAGAGCGGAACTGGACGAATTTGTTAAAAACACAACGCGCTACATGTCCTGGGCCGATATGAAGTCGGCGGCGGAACGCGCTGAAGCGTCCGTCTGACGTGCGTGGCGATTCAGCGTCAAAGCAGACGATTTCTACATAATGAGCGTATCAAAGCACCGGGGACGGACGACTAAAATCGTCCGTCCCTCTACATTTTCAATAAAGCCGATACAGTAAACGCGGGACTCGGCCCTGTCAGGCCAGCCGGCATTTCACGCACAATTATCCCACAAGAATAAAACTCAAATAAAATCACAAGTGAAGGCCCTGCACGCACATAACAAAACCGCCCGAAAGGCGGCTTTGTGTAAGGAGGAAATTGTCAAAATCAGTTTTTAAAGTGCGCAATGGGAATTGTCCCGCGCAGGATTTTCAGCGGACCGCTGTCGTCATATGTCCTCTGACGCACGTCGCTGATACACCCGTTTTCATATTCGTGCTTGTCCTTGGCGCCGCTTTTGATCCACCTGTAAATTGTTGAGCGTGGAATATTATATTCGCCCGCAATCTCATGCACGCTTTTCCCTGAGTAATACAGCTTTATAATTTGCCTTTTTTTATTGTCGTCCACTCTTCTTCCCGCCATCTTTCTCACCTCGCCGTCATTGTCGCGCCGTGATTTTGAGGGGCCGTGACAGCGGTCGGGCGGTCATTCCTGCCGAACCTGACCCTGTTTATCCGGTGCGGCATCAAAGAATTTGTCCGCACACCGCTTTTTTCTTTTTTTATCAATGCAAAAAAGCCTCCCTTCACAGTTACGCGAAAGGAGACTTCCGATAATACCCGGAATGGGCGTATGCCGTTTCAACCTGCACAGGCCCCTTGCACACTTTCGGTAACCGGCTGTCATAGTTCGTAAACCTTAGACCCATGGTTTTGCGTCCTTATCTTTCGATAAGTTTGCCTTTGTCGCTTTGCGCGATTTATGTTGTGACATAATAATAACACAGGGCATCTCTTATGTCAATACAAACATATAAAATCCATTACTCTTCTTAAATATTTGTTTATTTCGTATATGATTGCCCAGCCCAGTCATATATATTGACTATCTTATATTTTTGATTATTTTGTGTGCCTTTCGGTGTGGCGAAGCCTGAACCGGGAAACAAGGCTGTGGAGGCGCTCGGCCTCCTGACTCATCGTCTGGCTGGCCGCGGCGCTCTCCTCCGCGGTCGCGCTGTTCTGCTGCACAACCTGCGCAACCTGGTCGATGCCGCTGTTTATCTGGCCAATCGCCTCGCTTTGCTCTTCCGAAGACGTCGCAATCTGGGCGATAACGGCGCTGTTTTCATCGATGCCGGACACAATATCCTTTAGCGAATTTGTTGTCTCATCGGCAATTCGCGTACCCAATTCTGCCTTTGTGATGGTATTTTCGATCAAATGGCCGGTACTCTTTGCAGCCTCGGCGCTTTTGCCGGCCAGATTGCGGACCTCATCCGCCACGACGGCAAAACCCTTGCCGTGCTGTCCCGCACGCGCCGCCTCAACAGCGGCGTTCAGCGCGAGGATATTGGTCTGGAACGCGATGTCGTCGATGATCTTAATCACGTTTCCGATCGCCTGGCTGGCCTCGTTGATCTCTTTAACGGCCGCGTTCATGCGCGCCATCTGCTCCGTCCCCTTAACGGCGCTGCGCATGATACTCTGCTCAAGCGCCGAGACGTCCATCGCCATTTTGGCATTGTCCCGGGCTTTCTCCGTCACATCCTGAACCGACGCCAAAAGCTGCTGGACAGTCGCCGACTGCTCGGTGGACCCCTGCGCTAAAAGCTGCGCGCCGGACGACACCTGCTGCGAACCCAGCGCCACCTGCCCGGCTGCCGCCGCAATGCCGGCGAACACCTCGTTGTTCATCTCGATCATAGAGCCAAGCGCTTTTCCCACCACATCCTTGTCGGAACGCAGCGTCGCCTCGACAGTGTAATCACCCTCCGCGATGGCGCCGATTAGATGCGCCTGATCCCGGTTGGCCCCAATAATACGCTCAAGCGCGCGCGCCAGATGCGCCGTTTCGTCTTTAGTCCTGATATCAACCTCGATATCGACATCGCCGGCCGAAATGGCGTCCGCGACACCCACAAGGTTCAATATTGGCGTGACAATCCGCTTACCCGTGATCAGACTGGCGGGAATACTGATTGCGAGAATAACCAGCCCCACGATAAGCCCCTGAAATACAAAGTTCATAACGGTCCTGTCGCGCACGCTGGTAAACTCTCCGACAAAGAGCATGCCGATAACCGTGTCATCATCCACAATCGGCTCATAACGGACGTCGGCGTTCACACCCTGGACCACGGCGCTACCCGTGTAGGCATTGCCGCCCGACACGGTATTCCAAACGGCCTCCGTCGCTTTTGTTCCTGTAATCCTCTTGCCGTCACTGTCCTGTATTGTCGTCGATATACGCTCGTCGCCTAAAAACACTGTGGCCTCGCTGCCCATTAAGCGTTTGATTTCATCAACGAAACTGTCTGTATCCAGTCGGTAACCTACGGAGACAACGCCCAGGATATCGCCGTTTTCATTGAAAACGGGCATCCCGGAGCGGACGGCGATTCTAACGGCGGTCCCCGTCTCAATATGGACGCTGTGTTTTCCGTCGAGGGCTTCCGCAACGTTTTTCTGATTACGCACCGTATCCCCGTAATTGGCGGGCTCATGGGTCCGCGCTATAACCGTACCCTGCGCGTCCGTGATGGTGATAAATTCAGCGCCCGCTTCGGCCTGCAGCGTCGCGGCCCTGTCCAATACGCTCTGGCGGGAACCCGACGCCATGGCCCGCATAAACGCGGCGTCACCCGCAACGAGGTATGCAGCCTGCCATGCCAATTGTTTTTTTTCCTCCACTTTTGAGAGCATCACAGTAGATGCCGATTCCAAATCACTGTCCGCCTGCGAGGCCGTGTATGACGAGAACTGCCAGATACAGGCGCTGAGCACGGCAATCGTCGTCACCACAGACAGGATGATCATAGGTAAAACCATTTTTGTTTTTATGGACATAATGTTTTCTTCTTTCCGGGCGCGCCGCTCAACATCGGGTGTTAATTTATCGGTATTGATCTCTTTTCACGGCACGCGTCCCTTGATAACGGATTAACAAATAATCGTATTGTGTGGATAATTTATAATGTCTATTTCGACATAAATTATTCAAAGTTTAGACTTATGGTCGGCATAACGCTTAATAAATATTGCCAGCTCATGAGTTCGGCATTGTTCAAAGCGGTTACGACATGATATAATTAAAGTAAGCTGTCATTATCTGCCTTATCAAGGAGTAAACATGATGGATATAAATGATATTCAAAGCGTCGGCCGCCGTATAGGCGACAACATCGCGCGGGTTATTCTTGGGAAAGACAGGGAAATCAAACTTGTCATAGCGGCCATGCTGGCTGGCGGCCATGTCCTGCTTGAGGATGTCCCCGGCACGGGTAAAACCATGCTGGCCAAAGCGCTGGCCGCCTCGCTGGACTGTGGCTTCGGCCGGATTCAGTTTACGCCGGACCTGCTGCCTTCCGAACTTACGGGCATTAATTTTTTCAGCCCCAAAAGCGGGGAGTTTTCCTTTAGAAAAGGCAGCCTTTTTACCAATATTTTGTTGGCGGATGAGATTAACCGCGCCACGCCGCGCACACAGTCCGGCCTGCTCGAGAGCATGGAGGAGCTGCAGGTTACGGTGGATGGTGAAACGTACGCGCTGCCGAGGCCTTATTTTGTCATCGCCACACAAAACTCCATTGAAACACAGGGGACTTTTCCACTCCCCGAGGCTCAGCTGGACCGTTTTCTGATACAGCTGAAACTCGGTTACCCGCTGGAAGATGAAAGTGTGAACATTCTCGGATTGCATATTCAGGGGACGCCCTTAACAACGCTGAAGCCCGTTTGCACCGCGAACGAGCTTGCCGAGATGATTGAGGGTGTTGGCCGCGTATTTGTACACGGCGAGGTTCTGCGCTACATCGTGCGCCTTGCCGAGTCCTCCCGCGCGCATGAATCGGTGGCACTCGGCGTCAGCACACGCGGGTGCCTGGCGTTGGCGCGCCTTTCACAGGCCTTTGCGGCACTGAATGGGCGGGATTTTGTCACGCCGGATGACGTGAAATTCCTGACGCCCTATGTGTTCGCCCACCGGCTGATATTCCGGTCGGGGCACGGCGGCGCGTCCGCCGGTCCTGTCATCGACTCTTTGCTCAACTCGGTACAAGTGCCGGTTGAAAAGTGGGATATCCGCGCGTGACCTGTTTCCCGCAATCGGATATGCCGATAATTGCTGCGCCGCGCCGGATCCTCGCGTCATCCCCCAACGCCGCAAATCCCCCCGGGCGGCAGGCCGCCAGGGGCCCCAGCGCATGCTTGCATGCGCTGGGAGCCGCGCTTTAAAAAGCGCGGCGGATTTGCGGCTCCGGGTTGATCCGCTCTCAAAGACCTTTTTAAAAAACCAGCTGCGGAAAGGGCGGTTGCAAATGAGTATTATCGCCGTGGCGGTTGCCGTTGTCCTGCTTGTCTGGTTTCAGCGCGCGCTGTATCGCCGTTTTTGGAGCCGCAAACTGGATATGACGCTCTCATTTTCATCCGGCCGGGCTTTTGAGGGCGAGACTCTCACACTCGATGAGGCGCTTGCCAACTCAAAGCCCTTGCCCTTGCCGTGGGTCACCTCGAAGTTCCAGCTTTCCCGCCACATTCATTTTCTGGATGAGTCGGCCGTAAACAAGACAGCGGACACCGGGGAACACATGGAAACAGGGAATGGAAATGATACCCCGCGGGAAGCGCAATATCAAACCCCTTCGGTTCACAATCAAAATGACCTGTTCAGCATCGGCCCCTATCAGCGCATCACGCGCCGGCACCGGATTTATTGCGCCAAGCGCGGATTCTACCGCATCAGGAACATGGACCTCGTCTGCAGCGACATCCTTGTCCTGGACAGGCAGGTCAAGCGCCTTGACTGCGGCGCTGAATTGACGGTTTACCCCAGGCTTCTGGATTTTAAAGCAACCGACATCCTGTTTCGGCGCGTATACGGGGAGATCGAGATAAAACGCTTCACAAACCCCGACCCCTTCGCCTTCAGGGGCATCCGCGAATACGGTTCGGGGGATGATTTTCGCAGCATTAATTTCAAGGCGACGGCTAAAACAGGCCGCTTGATGGTGAACATGAACAACGCCACCGCATCCCAGACACTGATGATTTTACTCAATGTCCAGCCTTACGGCGTCTGGTACGATTCAGATGTGCTTGAAGAGGGCATTCGAATCGCCGCGTCCGCCGCGGACCGCTTCATTGCCATGGGCCTGCCGGTCGGTATCCTTTCGAACGGGCTGGATGTATCGGCTGAAACGCCGGTTTCGGTTTTGCCGGGCGGGGGGAGCGGACACTTTTACACCATCCTCACCCAACTGGCGCGCATGGCTGTCTCCGCGGATTGTGCGGCTTTCAGCACAACTTTAAAGGAGCTGCGCAGCCAGGAGTATGTGTATCTGCTTATCTCCACTTACGCGGAGGACGACCTTACCAGCGCTTTTCAGAATATGCTTGACGCGGGACTCAGCGCGCACTGGATTATCCCGGTACCGCCCGGGGCGGCGGCCGGTGTTGACGCAACGGCCCATGTAACACACTGGCCCATGCCCTGACCCTCGATTCAAACCTTTATCAAAGGAGGGCGTTATGTTTCAAAGAAGAAAGCACTTGCGGGAGCTGCTCGCGGATTTAGCCCTCTTCGCGGTTTTACACGGTGTGCTCACAACACTCCTGTTCGGCCTTTACAGGGAATCCGGCGGATCTATTGCTCAAACCCTGCCGCTTTTACTGCCCTGCCTGGCCATGGCGCTCATCCGCATCAAAGTGAGGCCTGTTATACTCTATATTGCCGGCTTGCTCCTCCTGGCCGGCTGGCCCCTACTTTTACCCATCAATACCGCCCGCCGGGTCATCCTGCTTACCTTCATGCTGATTATGGCCGCCTATTCTTTCCGGGTTCGTCTGGGCGGCGGTTTTGGTCTGGATTATGGCTTCGTCCTGATGGCTGCCGCGGTTGCGGTGATCCAAATCGTTTTTATGCAAAACGTGTACGATACCATACAACCCGCCGCCGCGCTTTTGAGCGCGTGGTTCCTTGTCGTCACCCTGTGTTACCTCCTCTATACCCATACCCTGCGTCTGGATGAATCCATCGATATTCTTACCAGTGTGACCAAACAGCCTGTCGGCGCCATGCTACGCTTCAACAACGGCGTCATCGCGGTTTTTCTGCTGCTTGCCGTTGTTGCCGGTCTGTTGGCGCCTTTGCTGCCCATCGAACCTGTTCTGAGTCTGTTCGGCGCGCTCGGCCTTGCCCTTGTGCGCTGGGTGGTCAGCTTTACCAATAACCAGCAACCCCTTGTTCAATCATCTGCGCCGGTCACGCCCATGCTGACCACGCCCAGAGAAATACTGGACGCTTATTTTGGCGAGCCCGACGGCCCGCCCGCCTGGATGGCGTGGCTGGACCAGTTTATTTATGAGACTTTTTGGGTGGTTTTGGCCGCATTAGTTCTGGGTGTTATCGGATTCATTGTCTATCGCATTTACAAAAGGTACCGCAGCGCCCGGAATCAGGACAGCGATATACGCGAATACATCGGCCCCGCGATCAGGCTTGAAAATATCGGGGAAACGTGGCGGAGCCTGCGCTACCGCCTGCCCCAGTTTGGCAGTGGGGAAAGGGAGAAAGTCCGCCGGCTTTATTTCAGGAAAATCCGCCGCCATATCCGGCGGGGCATCAAAATCCGTCCTGCTGATACGGCCGGTGAAATCGCAGGTAAAGTCAGGACTGAGGAGGATATCGGCGCGCTTACGGATACCTACAACCGTGCCCGCTATTCCGATAACGATATATACTAGTTTGGGTTTAAAACAGTCCCGCCGACCGTTTTAAACATGTGGCATACGGCCACATGTAGCCGCCTGTACAGGCGGCCGAAACGTCGTTCATAATGGATTCCCGCGCATAGCGCGGATGCGGGCTGCGCCCGCTGATTTAAAACAGTGACACTGTTTCAAATCGAATCCACTATATAATGCTCGTTCCGCAACCTGAAAAATACGCGCCGCTTCGCGGTGATATCGCGCGGGCAGTCTCCGCCCGCCGAATGCGGCGGCGATTTCAATGTTTTTTATTTCTGCCGTTATGAAACCGGCCGTTTTCAGATAAGGGCGTGTGTGTTTCTTCATATAAAAAAAGCCATGGTTTCGGGCATGAACCCGAAAACCATGGCTTTTTTGATCTATTAAACGATCCCAAACGGCGCGCAACCGAACCCCGCCGGTATTATGGCGTTTCGTTTCGCTCCGCCGACTATAAAATAAATATCAAATATTACAGCCAGATGCGGTCGCGGGACTGCCAGTAATCCCAATTATCGGTATCCTGCCACACTTTTCCTTCACAGTGCGGCGCGAGGTTCTCTTTAAGCCACTCATCGTTGAGGGCCAATATGCCGAGACCCGGCTCCTCGGGAACATTGATATAGCCGTTCTGAACGATGTGGTCGTCGCGGGTGACGATCATGTCGCAGTAATCCTTCATGTCATGATGATGGAATTCCTGCGCAAAGAAGTTTTCCGTAGCCGCGGCGGCATGGGCGGCCGCCATGGCGGCGATGGGGGTCTCATTCATGTGAATGACCATCTGGATGCCGTAATCCTGGGCCATATCACCGACTTTTTTACATTCGTAAATGCCGCCCACGCTGATGATGTCGGGGTGAACGAGGCGGATAGAGCGCTTCTCAAAGAGATCCTCATAATTTTCCTTGAGGTATATATCCTCGCCTGTGCAAAGCGGGGCTGTTGTATTGCGCTGAATTTCAGCAAGGTCGTCAGCCTGCATCCAGGGCACCATGTCCTCCAGCCAGGCCAGATTGTATTTCTCCAGCCTTTTGGCCAGCTGAATACAGGAACCGACGCTGATCGGGCCGAAGTGGTCCGTCGCGATGGGTATCTGAATGCCAACGACGTCACGGACCTGTTTGACATACTCCTCCATGATATCGAGGCCGTATTCGGTGAGGTGAATCCCGCGCTGGCTGCCCGGAACGCACTCGCGGTAGACACGGTCATTGCGCATCTTGATCATTTCGTGGCGCTTGGCTTTATCTAAACCGGGATCGTTGATCGACCGGCTGAATGCTCTGTAATCAAAGTCCGCGTCCATATCAAACTGTTTGAGCGTATCGGTGGGCAATGTTGTCGCGCCGGGCACGCCGAAACAAAGTTCGTCCGCTGAAAGGTCCATTTTAACAACATTGTAGCCCATGGTATCAATGCGCTCTTTGAGCACTTTGCCCATCGCCGTGCCGTCATGTTTGCCATGGATGTCGGTATCGCAGTAAATCCTGACTTTATCGCGGAATTTTCCGCCCAACAACTGCCAAACAGGAATACCATAAGCTTTTCCGGCGAGGTCCCAAAGCGCGACCTCGATCCCGCTGACGCCGCCGCCCTGATGGGAATGCCAGCCGAATTGCTTGATCCTGCGGAACAATTTATCCACATTACAGGGGTTTTCACCGATAAGGAGGCGCTTGAGCATAACCGCAAAGACAGCGGCGCTGTGTTCGCGAACCTGTCCATAGCCCTCAATCCCCTGATTGGTGAGGATCTTGATGACGGCTGTGCCGAACGAACGCCCTATCTCACATATCTTGATGTCAGTGATTTTGAGCTCGGACGGCTTTGATGCCGTCTTAGCATGCGCAAGCAGTTCTTCAAACCTCGCGTTTCCCATAAAAAAGCACCTCGTTTAATATGTATTCTATCGTGAGTAATGGTTGCCCACCAACACACCATACAGCATAAATTCTTTCACTTGTCTTGTCAATAGTAAAAATAAATTTTGAACCGTTTCTAAAACATATTGTTGAATATTGACAGAGATTCGACGGCTATTATGGAAATTTAATGGTTGACTTTTATAGCGCCGACAGATTACAATACAATTAAAATACCATGGATCGGATTCCGGTCGCGTGAAATTGGGAGGATTTGGATCATGAGGTTTAATGACAAAGCAGACATTATCCAGCTGACCCCGTTGTGGAAGGGTGAACGTTTCGAAGATGGCCGCCCCAAGGTTCCCGATGAAATCCTGCAGCGCATTCGCAACACAACCATTGAGGAGATGTGGGCGCCGCTCGTCCGCCTTGGTTATAATTACCAGCACGAGACCACCCTCAAACGCTCCAATCCCGATAT
>JAITVU010000420.1 GCA_031285645.1 Oscillospiraceae bacterium
GAAAATCTGACCAGGCTTTCCAACCTCACCTCGGGTATGGTATATTGGAACATCCTGAACCGCGAGCGCAAGGGCGGGTATTTGGGCGAAACTGTGCAGGTTATTCCCCACATCACACAGGAGATAAAGGATTTTATTTACACGGGGGCAAAAAGTAGCGGGGCCGATGTGCTGATTGCCGAAATTGGCGGCACGACCGGCGATATCGAAAGCCAGCCGTTTTTGGAGGCCGTCCGGCAAATATCCCTTGAACAAGGCCGTGAGAACTGTTTGTTTATCCATGTGACCCTTGTTCCCTTTCTGAAAAGCTCGGGCGAGCACAAGTCAAAGCCCACACAACATTCAGTTAAAGAGCTCAGGGCGATGGGAATCTCGCCGGACATTATCATTACGCGGGCCGACGAACCGCTCAGCGACGGTATCAAGGAGAAAATATCGCTGTTTTGCAATGTGAAGCGCGATTGTGTTATTGAAAACATAACACTCCCGTCCCTGTACGAAGCGCCTGTGATGCTTTATCAAAACGGATTGGACAAGGTTGTCTGCCGCGAGTTGAATATTGAGGTTCCCGAACCTGATTTGAGCGAGTGTCAGGCCATGCTGCGAAACATCGCGGTCAGGAAAAAAGAAGTGACGATCGCTATTGTTGGGAAATACGTCAAACTGCACGACGCGTATCTCTCCATCATCGAAAGCCTGAATCACGCAGGATTTGAAACCGGCGCGATTATAAACATCCGGTGGGTCGACAGCGAAGACGTAACCGAGGAAAATGTCGGCGAAGCTCTAAGCGGCATACACGGCATAATAATACCGGGCGGCTTTGGCAGCCGGGGGATTGAAGGGAAGATTGCTGCCTGCCGGTTCGCGAGGGAAAACGATATCCCGTATTTGGGTATCTGCCTCGGCATGCAAATCGCCGTAATCGAGCTTGCCCGCCATGCCTGCGGACTCGCGGGCGCCAACTCCGGCGAATTTGACGAATCGTCAGCGCATCGCGTGATCGACCTTATGCCGGACCAGGTGGAAATTGAAAACAAGGGCGGAACCATGCGCCTCGGCGCTTATCCCTGCAAAATAGCGCGGGGCACGCTGCTCCGCAGGCTGTATGCCAAAAATGAAATCAGCGAGCGGCACCGGCACAGGTTTGAACTCAATAATGATTATCGGGAGATACTCACGCATAACGGCCTTGTGATTTGCGGCGAGTCGCCCGACGGCAGGCTCGCCGAGGCCGTGGAACTGCCCGGAAACCGTTTTTTCGTGGGCGTGCAGTTTCATCCGGAATTTAAAAGCCGTCCCAACAGGCCGCACCCGCTGTTTACCGGACTGCTCAGGGCGGCGCAGGAGCAAAGCATCCCCTAGACAGACCGGTTATGTTCACAAGTCCGGTATTTTAAGGGAGGAATGTGAGTATGAATATCAACGAAAACTATCGGAATTTACAGGACAGCTACCTGTTCGCTCTCGTCGCGAAGAAGGTAAACGAATACAAAGCGCGGAACCCCGGCAAAGAAATCATCAGCCTCGGGATCGGCGACGTCACGCTGCCGCTTGCGCCGGCCGTGATAACCGCGATGCGCAGCGCCGTGGAGGAGATGGGAAACGCGGCCACATTCCGGGGATACGGCGACTATCAGGGATACCCGTTCTTGCGCGAAGCGGTTTGCGGATACTACGGCAAAAAGGGCGTCTTCCTTGACGACGTGGAGGTTTTTATCGGAGACGGCGCGAAAAGTGATCTCGGCAACATCCTCGATATTTTTTCCCCGGACAATACAGTGCTGATCCCCGACCCTGTCTATCCCGTCTATGTGGATACGAATATCATGGCGGGACGCAGCATCACCTATATGCGCGGGAATGCCGAAAATGAGTTCCTGCCCTTGCCCGACAGCAACATAAAGGCCGACATCATCTATCTCTGTTCTCCCAACAACCCCACCGGCGCGGTATACGACAAACGCCGGTTGAAGCTGTGGGTGGATTACGCGCTGGAGCACGACGCGGTCATTCTCTTTGACAGCGCCTATGAGGCGTTTGTGAGGGATAAGGATCTGCCCACCAGCATTTATCAGATAGCGGGGGCGAAACGGTGCGCCATCGAATTCTGTTCGCTGTCCAAAACAGCGGGCTTCACCGGCGTAAGGTGTGGTTACACTGTCATTCCCCACGAGCTGACGCGCAGCGGATCTCCTCTCAATACGCTTTGGCTGCGCCGCCAGACCACAAAATTCAACGGCGTATCCTATATTGTCCAGCGCGGCGCCGAGGCCGCGTTTTCGGCGGAGGGATACATGCAGATCAAGGAAAGCGTCGATTATTATATGGAGAACGCGCGGCTGATCGCGGACGCCCTGAGCGCTCTGGGTATCTGGTTTGTCGGCGGCGACAATTCACCGTATATATGGCTTTGCTGCCCGGGCGGCATGTCTTCCTGGGAATATTTTGACGCGCTTCTCTCGCGGGCAAATGTGGTGGGGACGCCGGGAGTCGGTTTCGGCGCCAGCGGCGAAGGGTTCTTCCGACTGACCGCCTTTGGAGACAGGTTGGATGTGAAAATGGCGCTGGACAGAATCGGGGGAATCCGGTAATTGATGCGGCGGCAATCTGGAGATTTTATTTCCTTGTTGACAAATTCGGTAAAGCGGCGTATAATAAATTTCAGGACAAAGGCGTTCTGGTAATTATATCAGTGCGTCTTTTTGTATTATTCCATAAAAAGTGAATATATTATTTGTAAAACGGCTGTGATAAAGAGCGTAGCCTGAGAAAATCGACAGGGATTTGGCGACATAGACTGCAATCGCCATTCGATAACGCTTAGGTGAAAGAACACTTTGGAGCCGGTGTCCCGAACAGGCATTTGCCTCAGTAGGGCTGCCCGGGTTTGTACCCGTTACCATACAACCGTATCGGCATGCGCGCATGCCCGTATGGGTGGAGAGAACGCGCGGCATGCGCGTTAATGTGGGTGGTACCGCGGAGTATGTTCCGTCCCCGAACCTTTATACAAGGTTCGGGGACTTTTTATTTTGCATCTATTTTACATTAAGGAGATGAAAGGCATGATGAAAATGAATGGCGTATCCGCCGAACGGATACAGGCTATAGCGCAGTGCCGGGCGGCGGACAGCGCCGAACCGGAAAGTGTCAGGGTGGCCGGAATGGTTCACGGTATCCGTGACATGGGCAAGTTTACATTTTTAACCGTGCGTGTGCGTGACGGATTGATCCAATGTGTCATGGATCATGAAACAGACTTGCCGGCTGACTTGAAAAATGAATGCGCGATAGAAATTACGGGCGAGAAGGTTTCAGACGCGCGCGCAAAGCACGGGTTTGAAATACATGTCCGGGAATTCAGGATTCTCTCCGTACCCAAAGAGGATATAC
>JAITVU010000003.1 GCA_031285645.1 Oscillospiraceae bacterium
ATGACATGCGGGAACGCAGCTGCATGCTCAGGATCAGCAAATAGTTTTTGGTATACAGGCGGATTTTAGCCACCGTTGACCACCACCCTTTGCCTGGAACGTCCCCAGAAATAGAGGGAGAGAAGGAAAAAAACAGCCAGCCACAAAGCCTGGACGGCGAGAGCCGTCCAGATATCAGGCCCCGAGATACGCCCGATCAAAATGGAGAGCGGCGTGTTGTACATCGCCTGAAAAGGCAAAAAACGCGCGACGCTGAAAAGCCAGTCCGGGAAAAACCACAGCGGCACCATGGAGCCCGAAAAAACAAGCATGACGGCGTTGCGCGTCTCGAGAATACCGTCAATTTCCATCGTCCAGAAAGCGATCATCCCGAAGAACATCTGGTAAAAAAGCATAATGAAATAGGCAAGCAACGTGCTGAGCCAGAAAGCTGGGCCCAGATAAACCCGCGCGCCGAAACCAAGCCCGCTCAAAAGCAAAAAAATTGTATAAGGTGCCACACGCAAAATGATATTTTGAGCGGTAAAGGCGAACTGCTCGATACAGACGGACACAGGGTAGGAAGCGGGGCGGGTCAGGACCATCGCAATGCTGCCGTCCCGGATTTTATCGCTGATGGCGTGCTCGACATTCGCCGCGATCAGGACCTCGAAAATAATGGAGGCGAGCGTGTAAAATTTCATGGTGGCGAGGTCGATGCCGTCGATCTCCGCACGCCCCGCGTAAAGCGCCGTCCAAAGCGCGATCAGCATGAAGACGCGCACGGCGATCATAATCAGGCCAAGGAAAAAATTCGCCCTGTACACCATCTGCCCGCGTACCTCAACACGCACGGATACCTTAAAATACTGAAGCAGTCCCTTCATTCCGTATAAATCCTCCTCATCACATGGTCGAGGGGGGCGTCGGTGACATTGATGTCGATCACCTTGCCGGCGGAAAAAAAGAGGCTGATCAGGGATTCTATTTCGATGCCGTCGCTGTTGCAGCGATACTCGTGCCGCAGGCCGTCCCCGGCGATAGACACGGGCTCGAGGTGTTCCGATTTGATGGCCTGCCGGGGCTCGCCGAACACAATGTGAAAATGCTTTTCATTGCCCTTTGCCCGCTTGAGGGCGTCCACATTGCCCTGCCAGATCAGCCGGCCCTTATCGATAATAATCACGCGGGTACACAGGCGCTCAATATCCAGCACATCGTGGGTGACGAGCAGGACCGTGACATTTCTGTCCCTGTTGATGCGCCCGACAAGGCTGTGCAGCTCATTTTTGCCCACGACGTCAAGACCGATGGTGGGCTCGTCCAAATAAAGGATTTCGGGGTTGTGCAGCATGGCCATGGTGATTTCGGCGCGCATTTTCTGCCCGAGGCTAAGCGTGCGCACCGGCTTTGTCATCAGGTCGCCGACGCCGAAATTCTCCGAAAAATAGCGTATGTTCTCATCAAATACCGAATCGGGGATTGAGTAGAGGGCCTTTGTGTATTCAAATGAATCCTGAACGGGCAGGTTCCACCATAAGCGTGAGCGCTGGCCGAACACAACGCCGATCTGCCTGGCGTTTTGCCGGGGTTTGCGGTAAGGCACGAGATCGCCGACCTGTACGCTGCCGCCTGTGGGCGTCAGGATACCTGTCAGGATTTTGACCGTGGTCGATTTTCCCGCGCCGTTGGGGCCTAAAAAACCGAGCACTTCGCCTTTGTCGACGCTGAAAGAAATATCACTGAGCGCCCGGATACGCTTCTTTTCCGGATGAAAAAGATTTTTCACGGCGCCGCCAAAGCCCTTTTTGCCCACGGTAACGACAAATTCCTTGCTGAGGGCTTCCACTGTAATCATGCGCTTTTTTTCAGGCAATGCTTGTACCTCCCCCAAAAATGATGTATGATCAGATTATTAAACGCCCCCGGCCACCTCCTGTTTTTTATTCATACTATCACAGGCTTATGTGTTAGTAAATATAATCCAGGCACCCCAATGTTCCAATTTATACCAACATGCAGGAGATTTTTGGCTGCGGGGAAAGTCATTCATAACTGAAAGGAGCATATGAAATGAGTAAAATGGAAGTTTTCTTTGATTATTCCTGTCCTTTTTGCCTGAAGGGGCACGAGTTCCTGATGGACCTGATCGGCAATTATCCCAAAGTGGAGATTGAATGGGTGCCTTGTGAGGCGCATCCCCGCCCCGAACCCGGTCCCCACAGCGATTTGTGCATTCAGGGCATGTTCTTTGCGCTTGAAAACGGCGCGGACCTGGACGCGTATCACGACAGGATGTACAAAGCCATCCTCAAAGACCGGATCGACCGCGAGGATATCGATGCACTGGCGGATCTGGTTTCGGATATCCTTGATGCCGATGCCTTTAAAAAGGCGCTCAAAAGCGGTCTTTACAGGGAAAGGCAGCTCGGCAACAATAAATACACCTTTGAACAGTCCGGCGTATGGGCAGTTCCGTCCTATCGCATGGACGGTAAAAAGCTGGATTCCATTGAAAATGTGGGCGTGAGCAAAGAAGACCTCGCGGACTTTATGGCAGGCGCGCGATAAAGCCTGTGTTTTTCCGGCACAGATTTTAATGCCTTACTAATCCCCTGCCCAGATTTTGAAGGACGCCTTTTAGTCAGAGACAATGCCCGGCAGTATGGGATAAAGCATTGGCGCGGGCCTCTCGATCACAGACTCGATTTTAACGAATGTATTCAGACTGTGGGAACGCTCAAAAGCTGTCATCACCTCGAGAATATGCAGCATCAGGCCGCCGCCCGCCCGAGGCGGGCGGCCCCGTTTGATCGCCGCGACCTGGTCGGCCAGGCCCAGCCCCTGTCCCCGTTTCTGATACGGGAAGATCAGGGGCACATTGCTGTATGCGGCCGTATCGGGGCTGTAAAACCGCACGTTGCCATCCGAAAATTCCAGCATTCCCCTCGTCCCGTGTATTTCGATGCGCGAGGGGATTTTAAACGCGTCGAAACTGGCTGAAACAGAGCCGAGCACACCGCTTTGAAAGCGCATCAACCCCGTTACATGCGTCGGCGTCTCCACTTTTATCCGCTCGCCGAAACGCGGCTCGGATGTGATGACCCTCTCGGGAAAAGCCGTGTCGCACATGCCGGCGACCGTATCGACACCGCCAAGCAAACTGACAAGCATTGTGAGATAATACACGCCCAAATCCATCATGGGGCCGCCGCCGGGTTTATAAAAAAAAGCGGGATTGGCGTGCCACGTCTCATGACCGGCGTGCAGGATCACGGCCGTCGCCCCCGTCACACGCCCTATGTAACCGTCGTCAAGCAGTTTGCGCATGGTCTGCATCCCGCCGTAAAGGAAGGTGTCGGGCGCGCCGCAAATCGTCAGGCCCTTCGCCGCGGCGGTCTCAACCAGTATCCGCCCTTCTTCAAGCGTCGCCGCCATGGCCTTTTCCGTGTATACATGCTTGCCCGCCTCAAGGCAGCGCATGGAAAGCTCGAAATGTTGCTGGGGCGGCGTCAAATTAAGCACAATGCTTGTCGCCGGATCTTCAAGAAGCTCATCCATTGAATTGTAAACCCGCGGCACGCCGTATTTATCAGCCTGCGCCTTGGCACGGGCCGCGGTTCTGCTGTAAATACCGGCAATTTCAATGGCGCGGTACACCCCCGACAGATTTTCGAGATATATATCCGAAATATCGCCCGCGCCTATAACGGCGACCTTTGTCGTCTCCATTGTCCCCTCCATATCTTTGTGTTTAATAGCTCTCCTCTATCTTAATGACAGCGGTGCGCGCTTGTCAAGGCCCGCCGGCCTTTATTTCAATGGCACGGCGGGTCTGATTTCTCGCGGCTTGCCGCGGTGAATGTCATTATGTTAAATAAAGCGCTTTCTGATGAGTAAGCTCACTGTCCCTGCCTATATTCCGGCATAAAATCTGCAATGCCCGCTCGCATTTCTTGCGTTGTGTGTTATAATAATGAAGGCACGTAAATGAAATGCACCGGGGCTTGCCCCGATGTATCAAGGTTACTGATTCATGGAACACATGGAACGCTACGCGTTCCATGTGTTCCTCGAAAAGGCCGGCTCCGCTGACCTGGGATAAGGAACCGCCCTGAGGGGCGGGATGTTAAACCGCTCGTTTTTAATAAATTTCTCCGCCGCGCGCGGCGAAAAATCCAATCCCTTTGTTTCAATAATTACGCGGAAGCACGCCGTGTTTCCTGTGGAGGCAGAAATATCCGCTATGAAAAGTAAAGACATGACACAGGGTAATATCTGGAAATTGATTATCCTCTTTGCCATTCCCCTGATGCTGGGAAACCTGCTCCAACAGCTCTACAACGCCTTCGACGCGATTATTGTGGGCAACTATGTAGGCAAAGAGGCGCTGGCCGCCGTCGGCTCATCCGGACCGCTCATCAATATGATCATTGCTTTCTTTATGGGGATGTCCACGGGCGCCAGTGTTTTGATTTCGCAGTTTTTCGGCGCTAAGGACGACAAGTCGCTGCATGACACCGTCCATACCGCCGTTCTTTTGTCCATTGTCCTTGGCGCCATACTGTCCGTCATCGGTATGATTACATCCCCGTGGCTGCTGCGCCTGATGCGCACACCGGACGACGTGATCGCGGACGCCACCTTATATTTGCGCATCTATTTCGCGGGGTTGCCCGCGCTCACTGTTTACAATATGGGAGCCGCCACTTTGACCGCCGTGGGCGACGCGAAACGGCCGCTCTACTTCCTCGCCATCTCTTCCGTCATCAACATTGTGGGGAATCTGTTTTTCGTCCTTGTATTCGATATGGGTGTTAGCGGCGTCGCTTTATCGACCGTCATCGCGGAGGTTATTACAGCCGTTCTCGTGTTGATCGTGCTGATGCGCTCAAATACAAATTACAAGCTGTATATCCGCGATTTGCGCATCCATTTACATATACTTAAAAGAGTGACCATGATCGGACTGCCCGGCGGCATCCAGCAGGCGATCATCAGCTTTTCCAATATCATTGTCCAGTCCTATATCAACAGGCTGGGCGCCGTCGTTGTGGCGGGTTACAGCGCCTGCACCAAGCTCGACGCCTTCATCATGCTGCCGGTGCAGACAATGGCGCTGGCCGTCACGACCTATGTAGGCCAAAACCTCGGCGCCCACAAAGTGGAGCGCGCGCGCAAGGGCGTTAAGTACTCAATGATTATGGGGATCGCCATCACGGTTGTTGTATCCGTTTTAGCGCTTATTTTCGGCAAAACCCTGCTGCGCATTTTCTCCCCTGATCCGGACGTTCTCGAAACCGGGATGCAGTTCATGCGCACATTCGTGCCCATGTACTTTATCCTCGGCTTTACACAAATCATACCCGGCGCACTGCGCGGCGCGGGCGATGTGCGCGTGTCAACCCTGACGTGTATTCTCTGCTTTGTCCCGCTGCGCCAGCTGTATCTCTTCATCGTGACAAAATTCAATTACAGCGTTATCAGCGTGGCGCTCAGCTATCCGCTGACATGGACTGTGGCGGCCGTCATTCTCTTTATCTACTACAAGCGCAGTGACTGGAGCCGGTTTGCCATTTCTGAAGAATCATTTGGAAAATCCGCCGAACAGCTTGAAGGTGAATAAAAAACACACCGATACATAATTCACTCTGGCAATCAACAAAAGAACCGGGCGGCAGTGCCGCCCGGTCCTTTTGTTTTATTTTTACCGAACTAATTGGGCTCCACCTTGATCCACGCCTCCACATAGTAATCATTCTCGCCGCAAATATGATACATTTCCAGCTCATACCCGTCAATCTTCCGATAGGAAGCCGTCGGCAGCCAGTCGGTATAGACGCGTTTTATAAGATCCTGCGTAACCTTGCTTGTCTGCTCCCGCGTATGCCTCTCGGATTTGAACACAGCCCATGTCGCGGCCGGAACGTCCACACATGTGTATCCCTGAACCTCACTTGCCGGGGTTCGGTGGACAAAGAGCATATAGGGAAACGTTTTGCCGCCGGTTTCGCGGTAATCGCATATGGCGTGAATGCGGCTGAGCGGGTCATGCGTTGATTGCAGCAAATCCTCGCAGCACCCGTCGTTAAAACAGTCCGTCCAAAAAGCTGGAATATCCACCAGATTTTGACCCTCTTCCGTTGTGAATATCCCCTCAATACCGTATACCGGGAATTCCTCTTTGTTTTCAATCCTGTACTCCATCGCCACATCACCTTTCAGCGTCAGTAGAAAAGTCATACGGGGAAATGATCTGAGCGCCACGCCCTGGGCCCGTGCCATTGTCGGCGATACGCCGTGAATCTCCTTAAACGCGCGCGTAAAGGCTTCCGGTGATTCATAGGCGTATTTTATGGCCAGGTCGATCACTTTAGAAGCGCCGTTCTGCAGGTCAAACGCGGCCAGCGTCATACGCCTGCGGCGTATATACTCAAAAACCGACATGCCGGTAACAATAGAAAATGTCCGTTGGAAATTGACTGCCGACTGCCCCATTATCCGCGCGATTTCAACGAATTCCATATTGCCGGACAAGCGGCTCTCAATATAGTCCATGGCCCGGTTCATGCGCTCATACCAACTCATGTATGCCTCCCCCCTGAAACGACTATAGCACAGAATCAATAAAGCCGCCTTGCCTTGACGGTTTCAAAAATGCAAGGGTCGTTTATATCGTGAACGACCGTCAAAACCGTTCCGGCTTTGACGCGTCAGGCATCGCCTGACGGTACGCCGGAGGCGTGCGCGTTCATTAGGTCCGGTGCGAAGGCCGCTTAGCGATCCCATTCGCCGAGTATATAGTCATATAGGTTTAAAACTGGTACAGTTTTAAACCACAGCGCGCTTTGCTCGCTGCCACGCCTTGCGTGGATATGACGTATGCAGCAGGTATTGGCAAACCACTTAAAAAAGCCTGCGAGACAGAGCGAGTGCATTCTATGTAGAATGCGCTTACGAGTGATCGTTGAGCAACAGCTTTTTAGTGGTTTGGCTATATAGGCCGCTTCGCGGCGCGCGGCGTTTGCCGCGTATTTAAAAATTGCGTAGCATTTTTAAACCTATACAGCTATAAAACACAAACCGCGCGCCTAATATGCGGATAAAAAAGGCATTGCTCTGTTACGGGCAATCCCTCTTTTTTAGAAGTTGTTATGTTCTCTCGGGATGTGAGAAGCATCAATCCCGGCCCATCAGCCAATCCACCGACACATCAAGGATGTCGGCTAAGGCATTCAGCTCTATATCCGTGACAGGCCGCTTCTGCCCCTCCAAAAGCGACAAAGCAGGGATGCTCATCTGAACACCCGCCGTTTGCAGTTTTGCCAAGAGGTCCACTTGCTTCATACCCCGTTTAGCCCTCGCCTCCGTCACCCTTGCGCCAACTATATTGCGGTTGCCCAACGGCAGTTTTCGTTTTTTCATCTATAGGCACCGATTTCAGACTATATTTTACCTGTTGATCAGTTACTTAAGCATAACCTGGCGGCCGCCCTGCTCGGCGGACTCAAACATGCCGTCGACAATCTTCATGATTGAAACCGCGCGCTTACCGTTGGAAATGGTCTGCTCTCCTGTTTTAATGCAGTCGAGGAAATGGCCGATGGCGTCCGTGTGGGACCATTTGCGATTCGTGAAGTCGAGCTCGCTCTCCGTCAGCACGCCGTGCTGCACTTCTTCATAAAGCGTAAGCCCGCCCTCCTTCTGATCCCAGTATATCCTCTTATGGTCAATCAGCATACCCGCTTTATCGCCGTAAAGCTTGACATTGTACATTTTCTCCGCATTACAGGCGCGAAAAGCCTCCACCATAATGGTGCAGCCCCCTTCAAGGCTCACCATGGCCAGAACCGCATCCTCGGTTTCCTTGGGTTCGCCCGACCATTGCCCGGATTCAACGGCGTCCATGGGATAGCCGTAGCGCAGGGGTTTATAGTTGGCGAACATATTATATGTAACGCAGGTAACGGCGAGCGGTCTTGGCTCGCCGAGCAGGTAAAGGGACCCGTCGAGGTTGTGGGTAACCCCTTCCATAATAGCGAATCCCCTTGTATACTTTTTCTTCGTCATCCAGCCGTTTGGAATATCGCGGCGCTGGGCGCGATTAACTTTGACGACATACACGTTGCCAAGCCTGCCGCTGTCCACAATATCCTTGGCGATTTTATACTGGGGATGGTAGATGGAGTTGGAGCCGACCAGCAACGTGCGCTTTGTCTCCTGCGCGGTGTTGTAGATATTGAAGATGCCGGCCTCGTCGAGCGCCGGGGGTTTTTCCAGGTAGACATGCTTGCCGGCCCTGAGGGCGTCCACCGCCACCTGCTCGTGCAGGAAGGTCGGCACGCAAACGGAGACGGCGTCGATATCGTCGCGCGCAAGCAAGACATTGTAATCCTCGTAAAAATCCGGGACGCTTAATTGTCGCGCAAATTTTTCGGCTCTTCCGGGCGCGTTGTCGGCGAGCGCCACAACCGAATGGCCAAGCTCCCTGTACGCCGGAATATGATTGCCAACCGCGATAACGCCAACCCCGATGATGCCAATATTCATGATATATCCCCTTTCAGACAAAATACTGCCGCAGCTATTATTCAGGTTTTATACCATTATATCACAGTCCGGTCATCCGCGCAGCATCCCGCGGCATTTGCGTGTGAGAAACACACCGTATTTCTCACCGCCACCGCGGGCGGAAAGGCGCGCCGCACCAATGCCGAAGCCTGGCGGCAACCTAATACATCAGGCCCAAGAGCCTATATAAAACACATAATGAACCTCCGGGGCAGAGACCCCGGGGTATCAAGCCGACGATACCGGGCTGCGGCCCAAAAAGGGCTTATATGGTACCGCTGCAAGCAGCGGGGTATCAAACCTTTTTGGTTCATAATGAAATGACAAAACAAATCGCAACCAGCCCCGGACGGCAAAAACACCTGATTTTGAATCAGGTGTTTTTGCCGTAAGCATCTTTAAGCATCGCTATTTCCGCGGCATGTCCATTTAAGTCAGTCGGCGTTTCCAGAATAAACGGGAGCCCGCGCAGTTTGGGATGACAGATGATCCGCACGACGGCGTCCAGGCCCATCACGCCCCGCCCTATTTCGGCGTGCCGGTCTTTGCGGCTGCCAAGGGCGTTTAAGCTGTCGTTGACATGGACCGCGCGCAGATACTGAAGGCCTATCGTACGATCAAAGCTGTCCAGTACACCGTCCAGATCTTTCACCATGTCATGGCCGCCGTCCCAAAGATGGCACAAGTCGAAACAAATGCCGATTTTATCTTGCTGGCGAACTTGGGTCATGATGGCATAAAGATCACCGAACGACGCGCCGATTTCGCTCCCTTTGCCCGACATGGTCTCAAGCAATACGATCGTCTTCTGCTCCGGCGCAATCACACGATTGAGCATATCGGCGATCATCGCGGTACAAGCGCCCATCTCTTGACCCATGCGGCTCCCGGGGTGAAAATTATAATAATTACCGGGCAAATCCTCCATGCGTTCAAGGTCATCGGCTATCATGGATTCCGCCAGTCTCCTGACATGGTCCTGTGTCGAGCAGGCGTTCATTGTATAGGGCGCGTGGACAACGATCGGGGCAAATCCGTTTTCGGCCGTCAAACGCCTCAGAGCGTCCGTATCGGCGCCATCGGCGGGTTTGGCCCTGGCCCCGCGCGGATTGCGCAGAAAAATCTGGAATGTGTTCGCGCCTATTTGCAAAGCGTCTTTCCCTGCCTGCTCCAAACCCTTTGAAACGGACAGATGCGCGCCTATATTAAGCATGGGTCACAGTCCTTTCAAAAGCAATAATATATTAACAGTGTATCACGATTACGGCACCCATGCAAATAAATCCTACTCAACTCTCCTTTCGACCCGGCTAGATGTTTATGGATTTAAAACCAAAGGACGCGCCGACTGTTTCCCGCGCATTTCTTATCCGCATTTTCAGCCTGACATTTGATTTAGCACTCGAGCGCTTTAACGTGATCGTTTACTCTATTCAATAATAACAGCTTGTTTTTATAACACAAAAAACATAATATACTGATTAAATGTAATATTTATATAAATGTTGTCTTAAATTATGTACTGTTTTTTTAAGTAAACCTTTACTTTATTATTGACTATACACACTGTTTGGTTTATGATAATAACAGATTCAAATATATGCTCAGTTAAAATCCGTGCTGAAAGGAACGACTATGCCGGCTACAATGAAGGATGTCGCGCTGCGGCTTGGCGTAACGACAACAACAGTACACCGGGCTCTTCACAATAAAGAGGGCGTAAGCGATGAAACGCGTCTGAGAATACGGCGTACAGCAGCTGAAATGGGATACCGGCAGAATTATATGGCGGCGGCCCTGAAACGCAAAGACCTGCGCATAGCGGTGGCAATCCCCGATGCCGCGGGCGATAACAGTTACTATTACGGCAACCTCTGGGCAGGCGTGCGGCGCTTCCTTGGTGAAACCACCGGGCCGGACCTGATCCCGCTTGAATACAGTTATCCCTTGCAGCTGGCCGCTCACGGCCATGTACTTAAAGAGATTTATCAAACACATACAGACAGGCTGGACGGCGTACTCACAATGGCCATGCAAGGGGACGCCACCTCATTCTTTTTAGATAAATTCGCCGAAAAAAATATTCCCGTTGTCTTAATCGGAAACGATATTTACAGGGAAAAACGCCTGTGCTGCGTGAAGACGGACGACGAAATGGCGGGCTGTCTGGCCGCTGAACTGATGACCGCGTTTTCAGACAATGATGCGGCAAAAAACATTATGGTCCTCGGTCATTTTGGCCAATTGGGCATGCAGGATCAGTTGATCAATATATCAAACTTCGAAACCCAGATCAGCCGCACAGCGCCGCGTACATCCATCACACGTCTGCACAGCGATCCCGCTTTCAGCGATATACGCGGTGAACTGGGTACGATTCTCGGGCAAAAAGATTTCCATGCCATTTATTCAAGCAGCGCCCGTTACACCATTTATATGACCGATGTGGTTAAAGCGCTGGGCCTGGCGCATAAAATACGACTGATCGGGAGCGATTCCTTTCCCGAAAGCCTGCAGTTATTGCAGGAGGGCGTGCTGACCGCGATTGTCGATAAAAAAATAGCCAACCTCAGTTATATCGGGATGAAGACTCTGTTTGATTACATAGTAAAAGGGGCATATCCGCCCGGCACAGTCGTACAGGTTAATCCGGAAGTTGTCCTGAGAAGCAACGTGCGCCGAAAGCAATGACCGAAAGCGCCGTTTGTGACCGCGCATAGATTTAGTGGCAATTTATGATCAATGGCTCATTTCACGGTCCGTATCGTACTAAACGCCGCAAATCTCACTTGGCGGCTTGCCGCCAAGTCCATGCGCACACATGCGCGATGGCGCCGCGCTTTTAAAAGCGCGGCGGATTTGCGGCTCTGGGCACGCTCGTCTTCCACCGCTCTCAATCATATTTCAAATTGTGACCACATATGCTGTGACAGCAAAAGCGAAAAATAACCGGAACATATTATATACTTTCTTTAATACGCTCTATTAACGAAGTCAGTAAGCCGCCGCGGGTTTTGAAGGGATGTGGGTATATTATGTATCGACTGATCATCGCCGATGACGAGCAAAATACTCTGGACGGGATTTCCAATCTTTTTCCATGGAACGAAATTGGATTTCATGTGGCAGCCAAATTCTGTGACGGCGCGTCGATGCTTGACTATCTGCGTGAAAATCCGGTAGACGTTGTTCTGAGCGACATTGAAATGCCCGGCATGAGCGGCATCGAGCTGTGCCGCCAAATCCAGGGGGACAATCACGAGTGCCGCATGGTCCTTTTCAGCGGTTACCAGAACTACGATTATTTCCGCACCGCGCTGACGTACAAAGTGTTTGACTACATACTGAAGCCTGTACGATTCGAGGATTTGAAAAACTGTTTTTTAAGACTGCGGGATGAATTGGACACTGAGCATCATGTGACCGGGACCGTCGTCAAAGGATACTACGAACAGGTGGTTGACCTTGTGGACCAATACATCCTGGCCAATTA
>JAITVU010000157.1 GCA_031285645.1 Oscillospiraceae bacterium
GTCCGATATATCCACGACTGATATTTGGCCGTTCAGGCGGTTTGATATGAACATCGTATCGCCGAAAACAGTCGGCTTGCCCGTCAGATCGTGGCCTTCGACACCATAATGGGGAAGCGGGGCCAGCTCCGCACCTTCCTTAATGTCAGGCATCACATATCCCTTGTCGTGCGTCATGATAACATGCCCTGGTGTGCAGACAATCCCATTAAAGGCGAGAAAGCTTTTCATATTGCTGAAACCCGCGTATCGGGGAATGGAGCCGCCAAACAGATCATACCAGAAAATCCCGACGGAATGCCAGCTGCACGCCACATATCGGTCCTCGGCAAGACCGTAAGAAAGCTGCCTGTGGAAAAGCTGTCCCTGAAAATGGGTATCCCAAAACACGAGTTCGGGTTTCTCCGGTTTTTCAATGCTGACAATGTGCATCCATTTGCTGCCCACCTGCAAAACAGCGTAGCGCCCCTGACCGGGAATGACGGCCTGCCTGATGGTATAGCCGTCTACTTTATAGCGCCCGCACAGTGTCAGTGCGTATTCATTAATTCGCCAGACGGAGAGGCCGCCGTATCCCTCGGCCACATAAAGGTAATCCCCGTAGCGCTTGACATCCATGGCGAAACCCTGTGTGGGATACTCAGCCATTTTGCCCAAAGAGGCGTCGGCTTTAAGCACGTGAATGCCCGCCATACCGCAGGCCGCGTATATGTACTGATCCGTGAGCACGGTGGCATAAACCTGCCCCTGGGGCCTGTAATGGGCAAATTCGGGCAGCGCGCTGAAAGCGGATTCAATTTGAAGCGCATGTTCGCGGGGTTTGACGGTCGTGGTTGTCCTTGTCTCGGCGTCCAGTTTTCCGGCCAGTTCAGGCGCGGCAATGACATGGAGGTCAGACAGGATACCGGCCGCGTAAATGACGTTGTCGGTCATAGCGATGCCCCCAACCGGGCTTGAGTAGACTTGCCCGTCGATTTGGGGCAATGTGGCGTGCGCCGTGAGCACCGGATACTTCGGGTCTGACACATTGATGACAAACACACCGTTGTATGTGTGGGAGAGGAACGCATAATCACCGATAACAGTCACATCCCACATATCGTAAAACATGTTGACAAAGCGGTTGAGTTTGACACGTGAAACAAACCGCGGCGCGGCGGGGTCGGATATATCGAATACTTCCATGCCGTTGCCGCGGCCAAACGCGGGGTCCGACATATTAAACTCGTTGAGGCCGCGGGCGTGGTGGCCTGTGGCGGCATATAAATAATGTCCTTTAATAAAGACGCCGTCGCCACGGCCGTCAATCGGCACGCGGGCCACGATTTTCGGGTTGCAGGGATCCCTGACGTCGCCGACCGCGATTTCCTTCGCCCCCCAGATACCGGCGTAGAGATAGCCGCCGCGCACATCCACGGACTGAGCCTCGCCTGTTTTAAGCATACTCACATGCCTGGGATTACCGCGATCGGACACATCGACGATTTGCACGCCCGTATGGCGGCAGGAAAGAAAAGCGAGTCCTCCGCTGACATCCACGCCCGTACAGAATTCGACAGCGTCAAAGCGCGATAAAAGACACGGCGCGGCGGGGTTTGAAATATCGATAATAAACAATCCGTCCTCGCGGGAAACCACGTAGGCCGCGCCGTCATGGACTTCGAGCTGCCTGACATTGCCCAGGCTTCCAAGCGTGCCCAGCAATTGGGGCTCCGCCGGACTCTTTATATCAAATATATACAGCGTACCGGACATCGACACCTTCATATCGATGTGATCCGCGATGCGTGTGATGCCATTGCCGACCACATAGAGTCTGTCGTCTGCGACAAAGGCGTCAATACAGCCGCCTATGCCCATGTCGGCGACAACAGGAAGTTCCCGTCCCGGAACACTGACTGGCCCGAATGAATTGTTGTCGACCGTCGTTTCAAACTGGCCGGCCGGCCGGTACGAAACAGCGCTTACGCCGGTATCAAACTGATTATACTCCAAACTGATCTTCCTCTCATTTTTATATCCGCCACGACGGACCAGCGTCCCGGACAATCAAGAAAGCTTTTTCATTACGTATCGTGTTTAACCCATATGGAGATCTCCAAATCTATTGTAGCACGTCAGTCAAATACAACTTTTACGAGCTGTTCATTCAATGAGAAAACAGCCGTTGCCGTGGCGCTCCCTGTGGAAATAAGGCCTATCAAATCATACGTTTGCCCCAGTAAGGAGCCCATCCGTAATTCAAGACAGGTTTATATCTCCGGAAAAGCCGCCCGCAATTCGGATCGCGTGGGAATGGACGGTTGCGCGCCCCTGCGCGTGACCGCCATCGACGCCGCTTTGTTCGCAAAGCGGACCGCCTCACGCATCGTGCCGCCCTCAGACAGCATAACCGCCAATGCCGCGGTGAACGTATCCCCGGCCGCCGTGGTGTCAACCACCTCGGTTTCTATGCCTGCGATCGTCTCGCACATACCGTCTTCAGTGCATATCAAGGCCCCGTCGGCGCCCAATGTGACTATAATGGCGCCGGCGCCTTTTTTTTGCAGCGCGCGCAGCCCGCCCCTTATATCACCCTGCGCGATTCCGGCGAGTTTCGCCAGTTCGTGTTCATTGGGCTTGAGGATATCGATGAGCCCGTAAAGGATGTCGGGAAAGTAATCAGGCGCGGGCGCGGGATCGACAATGACGGTTTTATTCAGCGCCTTGGCTTTCTGAATCGTGTAAATAACCGTATCCATTGGAATTTCAAGCTGAACAACCACAATATCGCAGGCCGTAAGGGCATCCATATTATCGTCAATATACTGTTTATCCACAACGCCGTTCGCGCCCTGAATCACTGTTATGGCGTTTTCACCCTTCTCATTGACCGTAATGAGCGCCATGCCTGTTGCGGTGTCGGCCCGGCGCGCGATCAGGCTGCAATCCACACCCGCGCCTGTCAGGCTTTTAATCAGCGCATCACCGTAATCATCCCGCCCGACACATCCCAACATCATAACCGGCGCACCCAGAGCGGCGCAGGCAAAGGCCTGATTCGCCCCTTTCCCGCCGGGCAGAAACGCATGCCCTTTCGACAGCACCGTCTCCCCCGCGCACGGCATTTCGTCAACCTGCACGGAAATGTCCATATTAAGGCTGCCCACAACCAGAATCTTTTTCATTTTATTCCCACACTCCGTTCTAACCAAATCGGATCCGCCCGCACGGCGCCCTGTCATCGTGCCGCACGGCTGACATACAGCCTGTATTTTATATATTAACGCAGAACCTGTGCAGAATCAATAACGATGTGTAACAGGGTTTGGCGGCGGCGTCAATTGTGTTTAGAAGCCATTGTATTATAATGGTACTTGTAATCAGGCCGCAAAACACAGGCGATATCCTGTGATTTGCGTTGTTCCGACGCCCTTCGACGCAGTTTTGAGTATTTTAGTTTTTTAAGCATGTTGCATGGGACATCCGGATAGCCGCCGGTCCCGGAAAGGAAACATTATGATCAACGTCAAAATCCTGGAGGCCAACGGCGCTTGCGCCAGCCGGGAGGAGCTGCTCACGCTCTATGCCTCCGACCTGAAGCACGAACCTTTTAAGCGACAATCAGTAGTCATGCCGGACGGCACTGTCGCGCTTGAAGCGCCTCCCGAGCCCTGTATCCTGCACGCCAAATTGCGCCTGCCCGGGTATGGGCATATGTGGGTGAGCGCCGACAACGGCGGCGATGGCTATAAAGATGGCGATGATCTTAATTTTATCAGGGAGGCCGCCCGAAGCCGCGTCGCCGAAGTGGAAGCCGTCATCCGCGGCGGTGAATTTGTCGCCGGTACAAAATGCCTGTCCATGCTCAGCGACGCCAAAACTCTGCTCGATATGGCCAAGGCATCGCCCCAAAAGCATGACTACCATTTAACGGCTTTGATTGCCGGTCTTTGGGCGGGTGAGCTGGCCGCGGTGGAGCGCGCTCGCGCGCGTATTGCCAAGCGGAAAAAGAAAGAGCGCTTCCTGTTTGGCTGCGGCGGTTTTCAGTACCCTTACTCCGACAACCCCGCAAAAAAGGTTCTGTTCGATTCTCTTTTCAATTACGCGACCCTGCCGTTTTATCTTGACAGGCTTGAAAAAGTGTATGGCGAACCCGATTACAGCAACCTCGACCGCCTTCAGGATGCTTTTGAAGCCAACGGCATCCCGACAAAGGCGCATCCCATGTGGTGGCCGCACAAAGTGCACGGCATGCCGCCCTGGATGCAGGGTGTCAACTGGCGGGACGGCAGCCTGGAACGGGAGATCAACCGGGTGATCTCCCGTTCCGTGCAGCGCTATAAAGGCCGCATCCATTATTACGACGCCATCAATGAAGCGCACGACTGGTGTAATGTCTTTAACCTGACGCGGGAACAGGAAGGCCTGATGACAAAATTGTGCTGCGATGCGATCCACAATGTGGACCCGGACGCCCACACTGTCGTCAACACCTGTTTCCTGTTCGGCGAAAATGTGGCCGACGGCAAAGTGCAGTGGGGCCTCGATTCGCCCAGAATCATGACGCCGTATACCTATCTCGAGCAGGTCCACGCCTGCGGCACGCAGTATGATTCGATCGGCATCCAGCTTTACTGCCCGTCGCGCGATATGCTGGCCATCGACAAGCTGTTTGAGCGCTACGCCGCATTTCAAAAACCGATCCACCTGACCGAACTCGGCGTGCCGTCCATGGAAATGCGCGTGCCGCCCAACACCCTGGACGGGCGCATGTACTGTCTGAATTTTATGTATCACGGGTACTGGCGCGAGGAGCAGTGGAGCGAGCGTCTCCAGGCCGATTGGATCGAGGATTTCTA
>JAITVU010000224.1 GCA_031285645.1 Oscillospiraceae bacterium
TGTCTTTTATATGCTTAAATCAGTGTGTAGTATAACTGAACGTTCCATAAAACAGCCGGGTTAATCGGCTGTTCGCTGCAGAATGGAGAACAAAAATGAACAAGAGAATTTCGCTGGGGGCGGCTATATCCTTTATGCTGATTGTCGCCGCCGCCGTGTTTTCAGTCACAATAATTTATTCCCAGCGCACGTTTAACGAGAGGGTCAACAACCTCAAACAGCGCGAGGTGGCGTATGAAAAATATACGGAAATCGACCGCCTTGTGCGCGATAACTATATAGGCGCCATCAATGAAACCCAGCTTATGGACAGCATCGCGCAAGGCTATATAGCGGGCATCGGCGATAAATATGCCCGCTATATCACAGCGGAGGAAAATGCCAAGCTTACCGAACAGACCGCCGACGGCGAGAACGTCGGCATTGGCGTCGTCCTGAGGGCCAATCCCGACGGCTATTTGCTGGTCACGGAGGTTTACCCCGATTCCCCGGCCCAGGTGGCGGGCATGCTGGCGGGGGATTTAGTCGTCAAAATAGATGATACGGATTTGACCATCGACAATGTTGAATCGATGACGACCGCCATTTGGGGCCGTCAGGGCACAACAATCACGCTTGTGGTGCGTCGGGGCGGCGAAGAGTTCACAATGGACAGCATGCCCCGCCGGTCTGTCGTCGTGCCCACTGTTTACGCGCATATCCTTGAGGGCACAGACATCGGCTATATCCACATCAAGGAATTTTCCTCCAACACATCCGACCAGTTCAACCGGGAACTGGACAGGATGATCCGGGAAGGCGCCAACAACCTCATCTTTGACCTACGCGATAACAAGGGCGGCGTGATGCGCCAGGCGACGCGCATTATTGACCGCCTCATCCCCGCGGGCATTATTTACACCGCCATGCGCAAGGATGGCACGGAGGAGCAGGTCACGTCCGACGGCAATCAGATCGATTTGCCCATGGCCGTGCTCACAAACGCCAATACGGCCAGCGCCGCTGAGCTTTTCGCCCAAGTGCTCAAAGATTACAATAAAGCGCGGACGGTCGGGACGGTCACGGCCGGCAAGGGCGTCATGCAGGATGTCATCAGCCTCACGGACGGATCGGCGATTGACATTACGGTCGCTTACTATAAACCGCCGACCAGCCCCAACTATGACGGCGTCGGCGTTGTGCCCGACTACGATGTAACGCTTGAAGAGGACTGGACGGTTTTGAACACGGATCCCGAGTACGACACCCAACTCAAGAAGGCCATTGAAGTCGTTATCGCCATGGAAAAAGCCCAGGAAAATCAGGCCGAGCAGCTTGTGGATGAAAACAGCGATACGCAGTCCACGGAGGAAAAAGGAAGTGAATCGGCGGCATCGTAATAGACGGCCAATATATTCCCCGCAATTTTGGGGCGTCTTTTACGCGAATCATCAGGCAGCTTCAAGAGGGGGCTTGCTATGAAGGCATCTCGATATATGGATATCAACCGCATTGAATTCATTGTGACCTATCGGTGCAGCGGGCAATGCAAACACTGTTCGCTGGGCGATAAACTCAACTATGCGGACGGCTTCAACTGTATTTCGGCCCGCCGCGCCGCCGCGATCGTAGAAGAGATTTCTCAAATATTCTCCGTCGCGTCTGTGATGACATTTGGCGGAGAGCCGATGCTGTATGCGGATACTGTTTATACCATCCATGAAACGGCTGAACGCTACGGCATCGGCACAAGGCAGCTGATCACAAACGGGCATTTTACAAACGTGGATGAACAGCGCAAGCAAGCCGCAAAATCACTGAAGCAGGCAGGCGTTAATAATTTGCTTTTGTCTGTGGATGCGTTCCATCAGGAGACCATCCCGATCGAGGGTGTTTACGCCTTCGCGCGATACGCGAAGGCGTCGGGCGTCCCAAACATAAGGTTGCAACCGGCCTGGGTTGTAGACGAACACAACGACAACCCTTTTAACAAGAAAACAAAAGAGATCCTACGCCGTTTCGAGGATTTAGACATTGCTGTTGCAAAAGGGAATAATATTTTTATGGCCGGAAATGCTGTTACACATTTGGCGCAGTATTACGACAAACCAACGCTTGACATGGCGGATTCATGCGGATCGATGCCGTATACGGAGCCGCTGACCGGGATCACATCATTATCGATCGTGCCAAACGGTAATGTGATGATCTGCGGATTTGTTATCGGTAACATCTATAGGCAGAGTATGGAGGAAATTGTCTCTCAATACGATCCATACCAAAATGAATGGATGCGCGCTATTATAGTGGGAGGCGCGTCGGCCTTGCTTGACCTGTCCAGGCAAAAAGGATTGGCTGTTAACACTTCACTGTGTTACTCCGTATGTGATTTGTGCCACAGAATCAACAGTTCTTTATCCATCTAACCGCATTAGAATAAAACTACGGTTCCAGTGTCACTTTATACTCAGCGAACGTCAAAAATGGGCCATTTTTGACGTTCGCTGAGTATAAATATGCGCCGCCAGGGCGGCATCATTGTCCGGGCAAAGCCCAAATTCATGTTTAAGACGCTCGCCCAAAGCGCCCTCCATCAGAATATACAGTGAATTGTATCAAGTCCTTTGTTCAAACCCAAACGCCGTCAATCCCCGGACGGCTCGCCGTCCGGGACACGGCGCGTGCAGGCATGCGCCGTGGAGCCGCGCTTTTTCAAAGCGCGGCGGATTGGCGGCTCCTGCAAATCCGCCCTCAGATATAATAAGTCCACGGATACGTTGAAAATATAATCGCCGAACGTCTAAATCATGCCGCCCTTGCATAGACATTCTTTATACAGCCCGAATTTCACTGCCTCCATGCGCGTCAGCACAACATTATGGCCAATGGCCGCTTTTCGCGCAACCAAATGACACTCACCGCTGAAAGCAGATGGTGTATCGAAGGATACCGCCCTGCGGGGCGGCGGGGTTTAAGATGTGGCGCGGCAAGCCGTGGGGAATCAAACCCGCCGTGTCATTGAACTAAGTGTCGTCACGCTACCGCAAATTACCGCCAACACTATAATTCATGAAACCATACGCTTGAGGGTGAGCAGGTTGTTTGTTGTACTGCAAATCATACGCCGGAATACCAAGGGGCTTTTTGGCGCGCTTCGCGCCATGCTTGCGGCGCCGAAAGTTTATTTGGAATCCGGGTCCTGCATGGGCGCGCGCTTCGCCATTGTCAAAGCCGAAGATCATGGAAAGGGTATCGACTGGGACGGCGTTGAGAGCGCCTGCGGACATTTTGTGGACAAAGTCCTGCTGCCCGAAGGTATAACGCCGCCGCCTGAGAGCAAAATAAAAAATCCCAGATTGGAAAAATTCGATACAAAGGTTCTGGTTCGAACCGCTTGCGCTTTAATCGCGCAAACCCGGATGCCGATGTATCGCCGCATCCTCGGGCTCATTGATTACGAGGCCCGGTATACAGACATGCTTCATGAGCTGCTCGCGCACTTCACGTCCATTCAGGTCGTCACGCGCGACACCGAGCGCTACGGCGCCGAAGCCAGACGTATGATGCGCGCGCTCGGCGCGCCGGTTCTAGTCAGCAACAATCTTTCCGCCTTATCCGACTGCGTACTGGTCCTGTCACCGGCGCCGCTGCTCCAGGCCGAAGCCACGCTTTCCTGCCCGGTCCTGGCCTCGGGGCCATTAAAGCTTCATACAAACAGTACCGTCATCACCGGACTCCGTATCCCGCCCGGTCCCGATCTTTTATCCGGTATGCCGAAAAATCTTGATCCGCACTTTTTCGCGGGCGCGCTCTACGAGTTTTGCGGCCTTGAGCCGGACAGTTTCGCCGCGGGCAAAATGTTGCTCAACCACCGGATTTCCACATTGCCGGAGGCTGCCGGAGCCATTGTCAGTGCCGCGGGAATCGACTCCCGCATATTGACATCGTAAACGCCGCGCCATACAAAGTGCCATTTTAAACGTTCAGGCCGCGTTATTGTGCCCGGTATCAGTCCTTAGACCCTGTTTAGCATCTTTACACGCCCGCCATTTCGGCAAATTTCACCGTCTTTTTGCCTTGTCGTCCTTGCCTGGCGTCAGCCTGGCAAGTGCTGCTTGCCGAACGCGTCATGAGCCGGGATTGAAGACCGTTTGGCTGCCTGTCGCGGTTGTACAGCCACAGATTTTAAAGGAACGCCAAAAAACTTACCCACACGCGCCTGATTACAATGTATTCCCCTGAATAATGCGGCCATATAAATTGTGAACACTTCTTGGCTACAGCCCGGTATTATTCACAAATTTGCACTTGACAGGGGATATTGCTTTGACTATAATACTGTTATTGTCCAAAGAGAGGGAGGGCAACCAATGCCTGGAGAAATCCTTATGACCACTGAAGGTTATAACGAGCTTAAGAAGGAACTTGAAACACTGCGCACGGTAAAGCGCAAGGAAATTGCTGAGAAAATCAGGGTCGCGCGCGGATTCGGCGATCTTTCAGAAAATAGCGAGTACGACGAAGCGAAAAATGAGCAAGCTATTGTTGAAGCGAAAATCGCTACTTTGGAGGAGCAGCTGAAAAAGGCCCGGCTGATTTCAAAAGAGCAAATCTCGACGGACGTTGTGTCCGTGGGTACGACGGTCACAATACTGGATGTGGAATTCGATGAGGAAATGTCCTATCGCATCGCAAGCTCGGTTGAGTCCAACCATTCCTCCATGGAAACCATAACCGACGAATCCCCTGTTGGCAGGGCCTTGCTTGGTCACAGCGTGGGGGATGAGGTGGAAGTCGTTGTGCCCAGCGGCAGCATGGTCCGTTTTAAAGTAGTGGATATCAGCTTATAAGTTTGCGATACACAAAATATTATTGCATAATATTCTGGTAATGATAACGAGACGCCTCACGCGTCTCGTTATTTTTAGCGTGCCTCCGGGCTAAATTGTAGCTGTACAGATTTAAAATTGTGACGCAATTTTAAAATACGCAGCATACACCGCGCGCCGCAAAGCGGCCTATATATAGTGATTTTGCTTTAAGACCGGCCCACAAAGAAGCATCGCCAAGCGAATGCCCATTGAGTCATTGCGGTTTAAAAAAAGGACAATTTTAAACCGCAATGACTATACCTGCCGCACGGATTATCCTTTCAGGACATCCGGAATCTCCGACAGGCGCGCGCAAGTGTAATCGGCGATGGCAGAAATGCCGTCATTATGGACTAATATGGTTTTGAGTCCCGCCGCCCGGCCGCCCTTTATATCCGCTTCGGGATTATCCCCGATCATATAGGCGCTATCGGGATCGCCCGCGCGTTTTAGCGCAAACTGGAAAATTTCCGGTCTCGGCTTTTCATAACCAATAGCGCCCGAAACGATACAGGCCGATATGTAACCGGACAGGCCGATCTCTGTGATCACCCGCGGCAGTTCGGGGTAATTGTTGGAGACAATGTAATTGGCGTATCCCTTTTCTTTACACAGACGCAAAGTCTCTATTGCGTCGTCATAGAGTGTATAGCTGCTTTTGTGGAGAATGCTGTTTCTAAAATCCCTGTTGATCTCCGCCATGTCGGTTTTCGATACGCCGTTCTCATGATAGAACGCGTCTAAATGTTCAAACAAATTGCCCCACCACTTCTCCCCGACGCTTTCGGGATAGGCTTTTTCCGGCGTGTGCCATGTGTAGCCTGTCCTCAGGTGCATCCGCAGCGCTTCAAAATCGACATTGTAGCCTTTTGCTTTCAGGACGCCGTGCAGATTGATCGACCACATTGAACCCGAGTGAACCAATGTGCCGTCAAAATCCCAGAACAATGCTTTTTTCATGTCATCCTCCCATGTCAGGCGTGTTGCAAAGATTTCGCTCACTGTTATTATACTGGTTTCGGTTTAAAACAGTCCCGCCGACTGTTTTAAACATGTGGCATACGCCACATGTAGCCGCCTGTACAGGCGGTCGAAACGTCGTTCATAATGGATTCCCGCGCATAGCGCGATGCGGGCTGCGCCCGCTGATTTAAGACACTGTAACTGTTTTAAATCGACTCCACTATATATAGCAACCCCCTCAAGACCACAGAGGATCCCGAGGGGGTACAGAACTATTCCTGCCTGATCGCTTCCAGAGCGCTGATCTTCACCGCGCGGTTGGCCGGATAAAAACCGGAGGCCAGGCCGATAAAAGTGGCGAAAACAAGGCCGAGCAAAACAAGCCAA
>JAITVU010000255.1 GCA_031285645.1 Oscillospiraceae bacterium
CGTTCTTACCCATGGCGAGGTTCACCTCAGCGGCCCGGGACTGGTCCCCGCTTGTGCACAGGGGCAGCAGCACGTCGAAGCCGCCCTTTGTCACGGACAGCAGCTTGCCGTTGACATCATGCACCGTCGTCATCAGTTTGCGCGCGGAATCGAAGGGAAGCTCGGCCACTCTTTTGTACTGCGCGTCCATTTCGTCCTTGTGCAGGCCGTTTTTAAGCGCCGCAGCCACGATAGCCGTTTCCGTCGGGTCGCCGATATGTTTTTCACCCTCGGATGTTTCAGTGACGCGGCCGTCGTTGCACAGCGCGCCCAAGCGCACCACATGCAGAGCCACGGGCGGGAGGTTGTCGCTCATCTCGGCAATGTTTTTGCCGGCCGGCCATATATACTGGATCGTCATGCGGTTCTGCGTCAGCGTGCCGGTTTTGTCCGAACAGATCACGGACGCGCTGCCCAATGTCTCCACAGCCGGTAAGCGGCGTATAATCGCGTTTTTCTTGACCATGCGCTGAACGCCCAACGCCAGCACCACGGTCACAACCATGGTCAGGCCTTCCGGTATCGCCGCCACGGCCAGCGACACGGACGTCATGAAGATCTCCATCGGGGCCATGCCGCGCAAAAGCCCCACGCCGAAAATAACCGCGCAGATCACAAGCGCCAGGATGCCGAGGTATTTACCCATCTGGTTGAGCTTGTGCTGCAGCGGCGTCATCTCGGACATATCGCTGCCCAGAAGCCCCGCGATTTTACCCATTTCGGTGTTCATGCCCGTGGCGGTGACAAGCACCCTGCCGCGCCCGTACGTGACGGAACAGCCGGAAAAAACCATGTTGATGCGGTCGCCGAGCGGCGCGTCCTCAATGATATCGGCTTTGGGGTCCTTATCGACCGGCACGCTTTCGCCTGTCAGGGCGGATTCCTCGCACTGCAGGCTGGCGCTTTCAATAATGCGCCCGTCGGCCGGAATAAAATCCCCGGCCTCCAGCGCGACGATGTCGCCCGGCACCACTTCCGCCGACGGAATCTCTATGACAATACCGTCCCTGAGCACTTTCGCGGTGGGCGCGGACATATCCTGCAGGGCGTCGAGCGCTTTTTCCGCGCGGCTCTCCTGCTGCACGCCGAGCACCCCGTTGAGGATGACGATGGCGATGATGATGATGGAGTCGATGAACTCGCCTTCGCCCTCTATGAGCGCAATGACAAAGGATACAATGGCGGCTAAAATCAGGATGATGACCATATAGTCCTTGAGCTGGGCCAGAAATTTCACCAGGAAGCCTTTATGTTTTTTGCCTTTGAGTTTGTTTTCGCCCCATTTCTCAAGGTTCAGATCGGCTTGCTGCTGTCCAAGTCCCACCTCAATCGAACCCGTTTGATATTTATCCACGAGTTGCTCAATGGTCGCGGTATAATCCGACATTGTCGTGCCTCCCATTATATAATGTCAATATATTTTAAAAGCGTCTGACGCCTGTCATGCGAATTATGCAAATATTTCCGGACAAGTATACCACATGAATATTTTATATTAATTGGAAAATAATGTCAAGTCTTGCGGGTGTTCCCTGTCCCGCCCTGTAACCGGCTCACAGGTATTTTGGCCCGCTACACCCTATTATTGGCTTTATTTGACCGTTTCATCGCTATATCCCAATAAAATTCATTTACATAGTGTGCAATTTTTGGCGTTTTCCTGCAAATTATTTGCCAACTATTTATACTTGTTGATTGTTGTGGTATGATAACCTATATGTATTCAATTTTGCAACCCGTATATCCGGGCCGAATTCCATTTGGATTTGACTGCGTCCATATATTTATCTCGTGCCGTAACGGCTTTTGAGCTGTTGCCTTCGCGCGCACGCAACTGTTATTGGAAAGGGAGGGCGGCCTGCGCACGCGGGCCGGTACAGCATGGACACACTTATTCGACTCAGCGCTATTGTCAACAAGGTGAAAACGGCGAACCCCACGGCATGTTATGATGAAATCAAGCAGGTTCTATCCAAGCTGCCCGAATATGAATGCGACATCGCCGTGCTGCCCAAGCTCGCCTTGTGCTCGCCCGGCTGCGGCAGCCTGTTCACCTCGCCTTCGCTGCTCGCACAATGTGAGGATGCGCTGGACGCGCTACGCGAGCTCACGAAGACGCGCAACACCTATTTTCTGGTCGGGACGGTCGTTGAGGATTGGGGGAAGACGGTATCCGCCATGGCCGTGCTCTACCGCGGCGAGCTGGTGGCGCTTGTACCCACCGTCGACAACGGCGCGCCTATTGCCAACGCAGGGTTTTCCGAGGACTTTCTGCCCGCAACCACGGTTTTTGCCTGCGGCGGGCTTCGGTTTTGCATTTTGGGCTGCGCGCTTGACAACATGGCCGTGAACTGCGCCAAATTAGCGCAAACCGGCTGCGACCTCATTATTATCCCCGCATACGACCCTGTCAGCGCCGGCTCTATCAGCGATATCCGCCGGACGGCGAGAATCCTGTCCAAAAGCCTCGGCGTCGCCATTGCCATCGTCAACGGCGGCACGGGCGACACCTCTTCCCCCTACGCCTACAGGGGATTCGCCGCTGTTTACGAATGCGGCGACATACTCGGCGAGGCCCTTGCGGACGATGTCAGCATCCATTTTACCGTTGACCTGGACGCGGACATCATCCACGCCATGAAAAAGGCTTCCAACTATGTCCAGCCCAGGCTCACAGTGCGCCCGCAGGACGCGAAGCCCGGACTGCTGCGCCGTGTCCGCCGCAACCCCTTTCTGCCCGAGGACAATCCCGGCCGCTATCTCGAGGACCTTTTTCTGCTCCAGAGCCGCTCCCTCGCATCCCGTATGGCGAATACAGGCATCGAGAAGCTTGTTCTGGGGGTTTCCGGCGGCCTCGACTCCACCGCCGCCCTGCTCGCGAGCGTTAAAGCCATGGATTTGCTGGGCTTTCCCAGGGAGAATATCATCGGTGTCACCATGCCCGGATTCGGCACGAGCGATCACACATACGGCAACGCGCTTGCGCTGCTTGATAAAACACGCGTCACCAGGCGGGAAATTTCGATCAAGGCCGCTGTAGAACAGCATTTTAAGGATATCGGCCACACCGGCGACAAGGATGCCGCCTATGAAAACGCTCAGGCACGTGAGCGCGCTCAGGTATTGCTCGACCTCGCCAATATGGTCGGCGGACTCGTTGTCGGCACAGGCGATTTGTCGGAGGAAGCGCTCGGGTTTTGCACCTTTTCGGGCGACCACATCGCCAATTATAATGTCAATGTGTGCATCACAAAAACCATGCTGCGCGATTTAGTCGGCTATATCGCGGAAAAAGAGCTTATAGACGGGGTATCGGCCACCCTGATGGATATTCTGGACACGCCGGTCAGCCCCGAACTCCTGCCGCCGGATGAAACCGGCGCCATCAGGCAAAAGACGGAGGATATTCTCGGCCCTTATGCCCTGCACGATTTCTTTCTCTACTACTTTGTTAAATACCGCTTCAGGCCGGCTAAAATCTACTATTACGCCTGCATTGCGTTTGCCGGCGAGCTGGAACCGCCGTTTATCAAGGAAAAACTGGCGCTGTTCTATAAGAGATTTTGCGCGGGCCAGTTCAAGCGGGCCTGCGCGCCCGACGCCGCCAGCATTACCGAAGTCAACCTCTGCGGCGTGAATTACTATATCCCCTCCGACCTTGACCCGGACTTTCTTTTGAGCGAACTGGAAAACGTCGGTCTGGACGCCTGACGGCTTTCGTCATATCCGTCAAGCGCCGCAAATCCCTGACGGCGCAGCCGTCAGAACCCCGGCATTGCGCCGGGGCGGCGTGTTTTTTACACGCCGGGATTTGCGGCGGCCGGCCGGTACAGCCACCCGGAGATACACGCGTTATAGCTGTGTATAGCGATTCCAGTAAAGATAAAGATATAATAAAGGCCGGATCGGCATCGCATCAGCAGTTTTAAATACGCGGCAAGCGCCGCGCGGCGGCGGGCAAAGCCCGCTGTGGTTTAAAACCGGTCCGGTTTTAAACCTGTGTGGCGATCCAACACAAAACAATAGAGAAAGGGTATCTTATGAGAGCAGTCATCACGGTTTTAGGCAAGGATATGGTGGGGATTCTGTCCAAGGTCTCTACGCGATGCGCGCAGCGCAACGTCAATATTATGGACGTGACGCAGTCCATTCTGCAGGATGTGTTCGCCATGGTCATGCTGGTGGATATCTCGGCTCTTGATGGGGAGTTCTCCGAATTCGCGCAGGAGCTTACCGAACTCGGCCAGGAAATGGGCCAGTCCATCCACACCATGCATGAAGACATTTTTAACTCCATGCACCGGATATAGTCAATTTCTTACTGTGTATAACACGTAATATAGAAACTACTTACTTTATTATAAGACTGAGATAGGATAGAATATATGCTGAATGTGAGCGATATCCTCGAAACCATACATATGATTCAGGATGAAAACCTCGATATCCGCACCATTACAATGGGCATTTCGCTTTTGGACTGCGCGCGTTCGGATATCGGGGCGTCCTGTGATAAAATTTACGATAAAATCACGCGTCTGGCGGAAAAGCTTGTGTCAACAGGCGAAATCATCGAGCGCAAATACGGCATTCCCATCATCAATAAGCGCATCGCCGTCACACCCATCGCCATGCTGGCGGGCGCTTCCGGCGGTGATCCGGTCGCGTACGCCAAAACACTTGACAAAGCGGCGCACACCGTCGGCGTCAATTTCATCGGCGGCTATTCGGCGCTTGTTCACAAAGGCTTTTCGGCGGGTGATCGTGAGCTTATCGCCTCCATTCCACAAGCGCTCAGCGAAACGGCGCTTGTGTGTTCG
>JAITVU010000258.1 GCA_031285645.1 Oscillospiraceae bacterium
GCCTGCTTGAAAACAAATGCCCATAACGGCCTTTCTCTCAGACATCTATGCGCTGCGCCATTAATACCTATTAAAGACTCATAATATGGTCGAACCCGTTTTTCACACTCTCAAAGGCCGACACGGCAAACTCCTCCTGCTCGAGGATGAAGTGCTCCACGCCGTATTCCTTACCCCGCGTGACCACCGTTTTAAAATCGATGACGCCGTCACCCAAATCCACGCATTGGCGGCTCTCATAGTCCCGGATCTGCTTGATGTGGAGCAGGCGCAGGCGCGCGTTGTTGCGCTGCATGTAGTCGATGGGATCGACCCCGGCAAACGCCGCCCAGTAAAGATCCAGTTCCATTTTGCATATGGACGCGTCCACATTGGCAAAAAAGATATCGAGCAGATAGTCCCCGCCGTCCTTAACAAATTCTTTGTCATGATTGTGGTAAGCGAAACCGAAACCGGCTTTCAGACACCGCTCCCCCACTTTATTGGCAAACGCCGCGGCGGCGAGCGCCTCGTCGCGGTTGCCCATGACGGCGCTCGAAATCACCATATACTCGGTACCGATTATCCGGTTATAGTCGAGTTCCTCGTCCAAATTGTTCTCCAGCCGTTGGCAGTTGACATGGCTGCCGATCGACTTAAGCCCGTATGTATCCAGATACTTTTTCATGTCCCGCGCGGGGATACCCCCGTATCCGGCGAACTCAACACCCGTGTAGCCGATTTCTCCGAGCTTTTTAAGCACGCCGGGAAAATCTTTGGCCGTCTCCTCCCGAACCGAATACAGCTGAATAGAAAATTCATTTAGTAACGGCACTGGCTTCTCTCCTCTCCATTTTGCACATATATGTGTCGGACGACCCTGACAATAAAACCCAAGTTATAGCTGTATAGGTTTAAAAATGCGGCAAACGCCGCGCGCCGACAGACTACCGGACTGCCGATTTGAAAACAACTATATGTTTTTCAAATCATTGGCTATGTCAATTGTCTATATTATACAGATATTTCCTGAGGTATACAATAGACTTGATGAAATAATGACACTCGCCGCTGCAAGCAGACGGTGTATCCGAAGGATACCCCCGCGAGGCGGCGGGGATTAAGATGTGGCGCGGCAAGCCGCGGGGAATCAGCCCCGCCGTATCATTGAAACAAAGAAAAAGAAAGCGGTGACACCGCTTTCTTTTTCTAATTCAATCCACAAACAACTACAGTGTTTAAGCTGAAAAAGCCCCTTTTACCATGTCTTAACCCGCGCTCTTTTTACGTTGCAGGGATTCCTGAAAGGCCGGCAAAGCCGAAATGCCCTCGTCGGTAACGGGTTTCACCCAGCGGCCGGAACGAAGGTACCAGAGCATGATGCCGATGCGCGCCGCATCGTCGAGAAAAACGACGGAAAAAACAATCAGGAAAGGCAGCTTAAGCACGATACCCGCAATAATAACCGCCGGCATTGATATCAGAAAAAGTGAGAGAAGCTCGATTACAGTACCAAACACGGATTCGCCGGAAGCCCGGAAAGTATCGTTGATGATGTAATTGCAGGTTCGCAGCGTGCCGGCCAGAATGTAAAAGGCAAGCATATACATCCCGTATCGCATGGACTCGCCGGAAAGGCCAAAGGCGCCGAGAAGCGGCACCCGGAAAACAGTCAAAAGAACACAGAGCGCGCATGTAACGGCGGGGCACAGAAAGGCGAACCGCTTGGCGTCCCGATAAGCATTATGGTGCTCTCCCGCGCCGATCTGCTTGCCGACGATAATCGCGCTGGCATTCGTGAAGCCGCTGAAGAAAGCGAAAATCAACCTCTCGATCACACGGAAAACTGCCATGGCGGCAATCCCCGCGGCCGCCTGCCGGCCCATGACAATGTTGATAACCAGCTGACCCACACCGTAAAATATCTCATTGGCGATGATGGGTGTACATTTGCCAAAATACTGCCTGAGAAATTCCACACTCCATCGGAACTGCCGGGATATGCGCAACACCATGGAGTCCTTCTCCTTGATGCAAAACGCATACAGAATAATCGCATTGACAGTCATAGAGGCCAGTGTGCCCACGGCCGCGCCCGGCGTGCCCATCCTGGGCAAGCCGAACTTGCCGAAAATCAGCAGCCAGTTGATCAGGACATTTGTCGCCTGCGCTATGATACTGGCAATCAGCGGCAGCTTTACCCGCTCGGTTGAGCGCAGCAAAGACGATATGGCAAAGGATATGGCCTGGAAGGGAAAGCTCATGCCCAGAATGCGCAAATACGGGACAGCCTCGTTAATAATCTCCTGCTTGTCCGTGTAAATACCTAAAATCCACTGGGGTGCGAAGACCGCCGCGCCGCCGAATAAAAGCCCCACCACCATCATACAGGACGTCACAAGGCCATAAGCCCGACAAATACCATCTTCATCCCTGGCGCCCCAAAATTGGGAAAAGAACATAATCCCCCCGCTGGTAAAGCCGAAAAAGGCGGAGAAAAACAGCGAAGCGAATTGGGAACATATCCCGACAGCCGCCACAGCCAACTCGCCCTGGGTTCCAATCATGATCGTGTCGATCATGGTGGCGGAGTTGACCAAAAGATTTTGCATCGCGATGGGCAGGCCGACAGCAATTACCTTGCCCAGAAATTTGCGGTCACCAGTCAATGCCGATAGTTTCACGGGTTACACGGCCCTTTCCTCAAACATAGATCCTCGTTGACGCGAAGAATACTTGTGTATACTTGAAGTACTATACAGGAAGGCGGCGGAAAATGCAAGGCTCGTCAAAACAAATCGGGCATAATAATGATCTTTCCTCAGCCCCCGGCATTCACCTGATATGCCGGGCATGAAAGCCGCTCCCGCGCGCGCCGCAAAGCGCCCGCATTGTAATAATGGTCTTTTCCCTGTTCTGCGGGCGCGAGTAGAAAGTTGACGCGCCGCAGCGCGTCGTTTCAATGCCCGCTGTGACATTATACGCGCGCGGTAGGACCCTTTCAACGTTAAACGCACCCAAAC
>JAITVU010000305.1 GCA_031285645.1 Oscillospiraceae bacterium
ACACGGCCATCGTCTTCAAAGCCGACGCACTCATGGACATGGAGACGTTTAAAAAGCGCACCGGCACATTGTCCGAAAATGCCAGGACACTCTCTCCGGGGCTTCATATTCCGGGTGAGGGCTCGTACGGCGCGCGTAAAAAATATCTGGATCAGGGTTACATAGACCTCGAGGACAGCCTGGTTGAAAAATTAAACGCTTTCGCCCTTGAATTTGATATGACGGCACTTTAATGAACCTCCCCGGGGCGAAACCCCGGGGTATCAAACCTTTTTGGTTCATAATAAAAGTTCTATTTAAACAGCCTTGTCTTCCGACAAGGCTGTTTTATTATTGAGATTTCAAACAGCTATACAGCAACCGTGCCGCCATTTCTATATCCGGCTGTGTGAGTATGGCGGATATAACGGAAATACCGTCGGCCCCGGCCTTCATCACATCTCCCGCGTTATCCGGGCCGATCCCGCCGATGCCGACCAGAGGAATGCGCACAGCCTCCCGGATTCGACGCAGCATGCCAAGGCCAATTCCCTCCCCCGCATCCGCTTTGCTTCCTGTTGTGAAAACCGGGCCCACACCCAAATAATCGGCCCCTTTTTCCTGTGCCGCCAATGCCTCTTCGACCGTCGCGGCGGAAATACCGATCCACAGGTGGGGCGCCAGCCGGCGCGCGGCCTCAACGGGCATATCCGACTGGCCGAGATGCACACCCTCGGCCCCGATCGCCAAGGCGATATCGATCCGGTCGTTGACGATAAGCGGCACACCACGCCTTTTGGTAATCGCCTGAATGTCGCGCGCGACATTATAGAATTCCCGTGTAGGCGCTTCTTTTTCGCGAATCTGAACCATAGTGACGCCGCCCCGTATCGCGGATTCAACCGCGTCGGTCAGCGGCCTGCCGCCGGACAGGACGCGGTCCGTACACAAATAAAGCTTTAATGCTTTGGGGTCCATCACGCCCATTCCCCCATTTCTTTTAAAGTGTCGCCGGTGACTGTGTATATGGCATCCATAAGAGCAACCCGGAACGAACCCGGCAGCGATGCTTTTTGATAAGCCCGTTCTCCGGCAATTCCCATCGCCGTCATGGCCGCGCAGGCGGCCACGGTCATATCCTCGCATACGGCGGCGGTCGCGGCGCAAAGCGCCCCGGCCATACAGCCCGCCCCCGTGATTTTAGTGAGCAGTTCGACGCCGTTGTGAACATGAACAAACCTGCTGCCATCCGTTACAACATCCACCTCGCCTGTGGCGGCGACCGTACAGCCGTATTTTTTAGCAAGCAGTCCGGCCGCTTCTTCGGCACCGGCTTCGTTTTCCATACTGTCAACCCCTCTGACTTTTGCGTCAAGCCCGGCAAGCACCATGATTTCACCCGTATTGCCTTTCAGGATATCGATGCGTCCCAAAGCCGCTATTTTGGCGATGACATCGGCTTTGCGCGGTACGGCGCCGCATCCGGCCGGATCCAGAACAACCGGCTTCCCGGCTTTTTTCGCGCCGGCCGCGGCGCGCACACAGGCCTCTTCCTGCTCGTTTGTCAGTGTACCGAGATTGATGTAAACGGCGTGGGCGTACTGAGCAAAGTCCCCCGCTTCCTCGCGCGCCTCCACCATGGCGGGCGACGCGCCGAAAGCCAGCAATATATTGGCGCAGTCGTTAATGGTGACATAGTTTGTCACTGCCTGAATCAGTGGGACGTTTTGGCGAACCCGGTCAATTACCTGAGCCGCATCTTTAATCATTCTGTCCGTCATTTTATGGCCTCCGCTCTTTTATAATTTAGCAGAAAATAGAAAACCGAAACAAGTAAAATGCTCATTACCGTGGGAATCAATATGTCGTACATACTGAAAAACCTGTATCCAACCATGCCGATCGCAGCAACGCCGAGGTTTCGCCAGTTAAACCGGCTTTGAGCAACCGGTTTCTTCATCAGAAAATCAAGGAATAAAACGGTGTAAACCGGCACAAAAACCATGCCGATCACGCCGAGAAAACCCGTGAGGAAGTCGCCGTACCGCTCCACAGGAAAAAGTACGGCGGCCAAAGCGGCGAAAACGCCCATGACCAGAACCGGCATGCGCGGGCTTCTTGTACGGATGATTTGCTTGGAGGATACCGCCGCGGAATACAGGTCAAGGAACGCGGTTGTGAGTGTGGACAAAATCACCACGGCGCAGGCCGGCAGTCTGAAACGGCTCGACGCGATAAAGGCAAAAAAATCGCCGCCGCTGAAAACAGCGATAACAAGGCCCAAAAGATACATGAGCACACTGCCGCAAAAATAACCGATAAAGGGCATTGTGGCCGCGCAGGTACGGCTTCCCGCGCCGCGGGTGTAGTCGCCGATCAGAGGCAGCCACGAAACGGGCATGGCGATCGACAGCTCGATGGCCAGCATCATGCTCATATCTGAATGAAGTCCGATTATATCCCCGGCGGCGCCGCGAAAGACTTCAACAAATAACACGATGCACATGACGGACAGCGCGATGACGACAACATCATTGAGCCGCCTTGCCGGACTGCCGAGAATTAAGGCCCATAAAACCACGAGGACAGAGAGGATCAGCGCAACAGGCTTAAAGGGAAACGCCGGGACAATAGCGGTCAGTGCGCTGCCGGCCTGCACAATCATCACAATCGTCCATCCGACAAGCTGTACAACATTGCACAGTGCCACAACTGCGCCGCCGCCTTTACCCATCGACCATGTGACTGTGGCCATGGCGTTTTGTCCGCGCGAAAAAGAAACATACCCGCCAAACGCCAGCAATAACGTCCCGATCAGATGGCCCACGATGACGGCCGCCGCGCCTTTAACAAGGCCGAGCGGCGCCAGAAGCCCGCCCGTTACAATCTCCGAAATGGATACGGACGCGCCGATCCATAAAAGCAGCATACTGCTCTTCTTCATACACCCGCCTCCATTCCCGCTTTTTTGTAAAGGTCCGTCATATGCCCGACGGGCCCCACGCCCTTCCCCACGTCATAGGCCGCCTGTATGGCTTTTGTGATATAATCCTTGGCGGCCCGAACCGCCTCCTCGGGCGTATCGCCGAGGGCGAGGCGGGACGCAATGGCCGACGACAGCGTGCAGCCGGTTCCGTGCGTATTTTTGGTGTCGATTCTTTTTGCTTTGATATGGATGAAACGGTCTTTGGTTAAAAGCCAGTCGCCCGCGTTGTCACCCAAGCGGTGCCCGCCTTTGATCAGGACGTTTTTCGCGCCTGACTGCGCGATTTTATGCGCGGCTTTTGCCACATCACTTTCCGATTCGATGGAAAATCCGCATAAAAGCTCGGCTTCGGGGATGTTGGGTGTGACAATATCCGCCATGGCTACAAGTGTGTGCACCGCTTCCATCGCTTCCCGGCGCAAGAGATGATAGCCGCTTTTAGAAACCATCACGGGGTCGACAACAATATTCCCGGCCTTAAAACGCAGCAGCTCATCCCGGATCACGCCGATGATGCCCGCATTGGAAACCATGCCGATTTTAACCGCGTCAACCCGGATGTCCGAATAAACGGCGTCAATCTGCCCTTTAACAATACCCGCGTCAATTTCCTGGACGTCATAGACCGCCTGAGTGTTTTGCACCGTAACGGCCGTGATGGCCGTCATCCCATATACGCCCATGGCGCACATGGTTTTGAGGTCGGCCTGGATACCGGCGCCGCCGCTGGGGTCCGACCCCGCAATACTGAGTACATTTTTCACTGTCACATTCCTTCCTTCCCTCATTCGGAAATTTGAGCCGGTCTTCAGTCCTCTTCTGTCATAAAAAGACAAAAAAACGCCTTCACGGATAAACCGCAAAG
>JAITVU010000333.1 GCA_031285645.1 Oscillospiraceae bacterium
CAAATCATAGACCGTCGCGTACTCCATAGGGTTCACGCCCAAGGTATCGGCGCTGTTGTTGATAAAGTTTTTGCGCCTGATTTCATTGACCGTATCCCTCACCACATTGCACAGGCAAAACGCCGAAGCCACAATATTGCTGTAACTCATCGTCTTAATAGATAAAATGATTTCATCCAGCAAGTTCTCAGCCGCATGCAGGTTCTGTGCCCGCAGTTCCCGCACCAGGCGCGCCTCTTTGTCCCTGGGATATTTATTTTGCCGGTTCTCTACATTAAGCGCAATTTGATCCATTGTGATGATCGCATCGCTGCCGAGGATATAACGGTATTCAAGATTATGGCTCAAAGCGTTAAATTCCGCCGATATGGCTCGGGGTTCATGGACCAGGCCGCTGAATATGGCGGCAAAGGAAAATCCATACTGGCTATCAATCCTTTGCCTCAGTATTTCGATCTCCTTGCGAAGCGTGTGTGAAAACTTTGCGGGATCAACGCCCGTATCCGGGTTTAAAAAAGCGATAATCTGGTAGTTATGAAAATTAACGACGTCGTTTGTCGCGTAAGGGTTCAGCATATCGCTCAGCGCAGCCGTCAGCCCGCCCTCGACCTCCGCCAAAACATCGTCGGGGGTCTCGGCGGCGAGCTTATCCTCAAGTTTGATTAAAATCATCATCATGGGCCGCGTGATATCAATGTGAAAAAGCCCCGACTCACCGATTACGGCGAAATCCTCCTTCGCCAGGCTTTGGCTGTTCACAAGCAGCTGCATCAGGTGGTATTTGTACTTTATATCGGATGCCGTATCAACTTCCCTTCTCAGGGCGAAGATTGTGTCGATACTTTTAACATATGTATTCTGCAAAACACCCAGTTCATCCAGGCGGCCGGGGCCCTTCGCGGAGGGCGGCCCGCCAAAATGGTTGACAAGGTTGCGCACAGGCCTGTATATTTTGCTCGACATAAACAGGGAGATGATGACGGACAAAATAATCATGGCGCAGGCGATGATAAACACGGTGATTTTCATGCTGTTCACCGGGGCGTAAACCGCCGCAAAACTTTCGGCTTTGAATAAAATCAGCTGCGTGTCCTTCAGGTAATTATAGGAGACCATATACCGGGTTCCCCCTATATCGTGCGGCACCATATCGGCGGTAACGCCCCGCGCAATCGCGCCCCTGAGCTTCGTGTCATAAATGCGGCGCAGCTCCTCCACCCATTCAGGGTCCAAACTCGCGTCCACGCCCACAAACATTTGATCCGATGTCATCAGGAAATAACGCGGCGACTCCGCGTCCGCCGGTTTATCCAGGCTGTCCACCAGCCAGCGCGGATCGACATTGACGACGACGGCGCCGTCAAACCGGCCGGCCGCGTCGATGGTTTTATAAAAAAAATAAGAGAATACATCCGTATAGGCAAACGTTGTCGGTGTTTTTTCCCTGATTTTTCGCGCGATCGGTTTTAAGACGGGAACGTGATCGTAGACTCGGATAACCTGCTGCAAATGCTGATCCATGATTTCCGTACCGAATCCCGTGTAGGTGGAGTACCATGTGTTATTTTGGTTCCTGTAGATATAAACCGAATGGATATAGGGCGCAAAACGCACCATATTGGATGTGACACTGCGGATATTGGGTACGATATTGGCGTGATCACCATCCTTGAAGTCGCCGTACATGATATCGGTGGCTGCTTGTGAATAATAGATATTCGCGCAGAAATTCGCGATAAATGTGTTGGTGAGCTCCAATTTTCCGGTAATTTGCCCGAGCATTTTCATGTCCGTTGCATATTGATTTTTTGTCACGACACTTTTCGCATATAAATAAAAAGAGGTTGTTACAAATATGATCAATATCAATAAAGACAGGACGGTGAGATAAAAAATCCTGCCAAAATAACGATAGACAAATAACTGCTTAAAATGCCTGAAGCGTTTCAAAGCGTCCTCCCTTCCACATTAACCCTGTCACAGCAATACCAATCCACAGCCGGTGACTGCTTTTATATCGGAAACAGGCTTGCACGGCCCGATTAAAACGTGTACCGGCTCTAACGTCAAAGGCTCATGTAACTCTTGACGCCGCAAATCCTTCGTCTCGCGGAATAGGACACATATAGTCAAACATATTAAAATGAGTGCATTTAAAAAAACAGGGCCCTGTATAGACGCCGGCCGCATACGGCCGAATCCCCATAGCTCTCAACATATCCGTGAACACGGATGCTAAATGTCGACCATGCCCGGCAGCCAATCAATGCAAGGGCAGCCGGGCACGGATCGTTTTTGCTTTATTCTTTAAATTCTATGATGCCCGGCGGACTTTATATTTCCGCGACGGTGCCGTCGAGCTGGTATCTGGCCTCATACTGCTTGAAGCTGTAGGGATAAGCCGCCATGGCCTCTTCATTTAAATCAATACCGAGGCCGGGGCCTTCGGGTAGCGGGAAGTAGCCGTCTTTGGGCTTAAATTTGATATTATAAATGTCTTCACGCGCATAGTTGGACGGGGACGCAAACTCGAGGATATCGAAGTTCTGCGCGGACGCGCACACCTGCAGGCTCGCGGCCGTGGCCACGGGACCATTGGGGTTATGCGGCGCGAACTTGATGTGATACGGCTCCACCATG
>JAITVU010000413.1 GCA_031285645.1 Oscillospiraceae bacterium
GTCGCGGATGTGGTGAAGGGGACAAGCCGGGCGGCTGTGGCCGAGCTGACCGCAATGGGACTTGATGTTGTGATGCTGACAGGCGACAATGCCCGCACGGCCGCCGCCATCCAAAAACAGGTCGGCATCGCGCATGTCATAGCCGAGGTGTTGCCGCAGGACAAGGAGCGGGAGGTTCGCGCCTTGCAGGAGGCCGGCAAAAAAGTCGCGATGGTCGGCGACGGCATTAACGACGCGCCGGCTCTGGCGCGCGCCGATATCGGCATCGCCATCGGCGCCGGCACCGACATTGCCATTGAATCCGCCGATATTGTGCTGATGAAGAGTGACCTGATGGATGTAGCGGGCGCCATCCAGCTCAGCCGGGCCACCATACGCAATATAAGGCAAAACCTGTTTTGGGCGTTCTTCTACAATTCAATCGGCATTCCTGTTGCGGCCGGCGTTTTCTTCGGTGTGTGGGGACTGACGCTCAACCCCATGATCGCGGCAGGCGCCATGGGCCTGAGTTCCGTCTGTGTCGTCACAAATGCCCTGAGACTGAGGTTTTTCAAGCCTAAATATCAAAGCGTACCCGCGCCCGGTACTGAAACAGCCCATGATATTGAAATAAAAACAGATCATAAGGAAAGAGGGATAACAATGCAAAAAACACTGTATATCGAGGGCATGACATGCGCCCACTGTTCGGCCAGAGTTGAAAAAGCGCTGCGCGGGGTTGCCGGCGTTGCCGACGCCAATGTCGACCTGGAAGAAAAAAAAGCGGTCGTCACACTGGCGCAGGATGTGGCGGACGATGTTCTCGCCGGGGCCGTGACGGCGGCGGATTACGAAGTTTTGCGTGTGGAGTGAAAATTTTTACCACTCTGTATATGGTGAAAGGCTTTTAAGGATTTTTAGCAATTGCTTACAAAACAGTCGAGCTGTTCACGGCGCTGGTGCGATTCCTTGAATTAAGATGGCTAGCACAGCCGCATTCTGCACGGTATGGCCGTGCGGCGAAGCTTGTCGCTCATGCCGCGGCAGTATATCGCGTGTACCACGCTGACGTGGTTTTATTTCGGGCCTTTTAGCAAAGGCCGGGTTTGTTGCTCACGCCGCAACAAGGCGCTGCCGTGCAGCGTGGCTTGTCGCTGATGCCGCGACGGGCAGTTCCTTTGTCTCGTCACAAAGGAACCAAAAGACGAAAAGGGGGCTCCCCGCCGCCCCCTGACCCCCGCATGATCGTGCCGTGTACACGCGGGGATTTGCCGCACGTCAACGGCAGTGAACATAACGTCTCAGAGCGTTCTCACGCCCTCAATAAAAGGGACTAACCGCGCGTGTGTGGGTTTTGTGCGTGAGTCCGATAATCGCGCTGCGGCGCTCCAATCTGGCTCGCGCCCACAAGCAAGCGGAAAAGGGCAAATTGAAGTTGTGGGCGCTCTCTGACGCGCGCGGCACAGCGGCAGACGGCCATGCTTACGGTGGCGGAATGATGACTACCCCGCGCGCGTTCGAAAGCGCCCGCATTTAATTAATGTTCTTTTCCCTGTTCTGCGGGCGCGGGTAGAAAGTTGACGCGCCGCAGCGCGTCGTTTCAATGACAGCAGCGACTTTATACGCGCGCGGTATGCCTTTCCTACGATATACGCACCAAAACTCATTAATTCTCCCGGTTATCCATATCCGGGCGGGTCCGGGAGGTGGCCCCTCCCGGCGTCCTTTGCTTCCTTTGTGACGAGACAAAGGAAGTGCCCGTCGCGGCATGAGCGACAAGCCCCGCCTTTGCACCAGGCCTTAAATGAATGGATATAGTTTCTGAGCTTCGCCCAGGGTGATAATGAGAGTGCAAACTTTAGATTAACAGGGTTGGGCGTGTATGCACAAAATGACGAAAGGCAAGGAACCACCCTACACTGGACGCTATCGATTATACGCAAAGCGCGTGCCCGCCAGCGAGCGCCAGACATCATCGCACTCCGCGAGCGCGGCATCGCTGAGCGCGGCCCCCTCCATGGTGGCGATGTTCTGCTCCAGTTGCGAGAGTTTGCTGACGCCGCAAATGATTGTGGTCACGCTCTGACGTGACGCGCACCACTTGTAGGCGAGTTCAAGCAGGCTCAGGCCGAATTTCTGGGCGATATTGGTGAGCTTTTCAACGGCGGCGAAGTTCTCATCCGACCAGTAACGGTCGTAATACAGCTTGCTGTTGGAAAACCTTGTATTGTCGGCAGGCTGCCCGGGTTTATGCTTTCCGGCCAGGAGGCCGGCCGCCAACGGATTATAGACCGCCATGCCCATTTTGTGCTTAAGCAAAAATGGCACCAGCTCCTGTTCGACGCCGCGCGTGATGGGGTTATACACGTTTTGAGAGATGACGGGGGCTATATAACCGCGCTTATCGCAGATTGCGAGCATGTCGGCAATTTGCCACGCGGCGAAATTGCTCACGCCTATATAATGGATTTTTCCCTGCCACACGAGATTGGTCATAGCTTCGAGCGACTGTTCAATATCAGTTTCGTGGTCGGGATGATGCATGTAATAGAGATCGATATAATCCGTCCCCAGCCTTTTGAGGCTCGCGTCGACGGCGTTGAAGATATTGCGGCGGCTCAGGCCCTTGTCAAAGGGATTGTCACCCATCTGCCCGTTCACCTTTGTGGCCAGGAAAATGCGTTCGCGGCGGTTTTTAAGGCCCTTGCCGACAACTTTTTCGCACTCTCCCTCATTGTACATATTCGCGGTATCCCAAAAATTCATGCCATGCTCGTACGCGTAATCCATAATGGAGAGGCTGTCCGCTTCGCTTGTTTGCCCGCCGAACATCATCGTCCCCAGGCTGAGTGCGGACAGTTTTAAGTTGGTACCGGGCAAATTGTTATACTGCATGCTTAGACCTCCTGTTTTTTTCTTCTATTATATAGCCTTGTCCCCTTCCGGCGCAAGCATAAATACAAATCAGCAGCTATGCGATACTTAATCAGAGGCCATGAGTGAAATGCTTTTTCGAATATCGGCACAGCCGGCATGGTCTTTGTTTCATTGACAGGGGCCGGGCAAAAACGCTATAATGGACAGGTCAAGCGGGCGTGTACGGATCATAAAGTGTCCCCGCGCCTTTTGGAGCATAAAATGCCTGCAAATCAGACTATGAAGGTATGACGCCGGTATGAAACCGGCGATCCCAATAAATGGAGGATGTATATGAAGACCATCTATCTTGATTGCAGTATGGGCGCGGCGGGCGATATGCTGATGGCCGCTCTATTGGAGCTGCATCCGCGGCGGGACGCTTTTTTGGAGAAAATCAACGCGCTCGGTATCCCGGAGGTGCGCGTCACGGCGGAGCCGAGCGTTAAATGTGGGATTACGGGGACCCATGTTTCCGTCAGTGTCGGCGGCGTCGAGGAGGAAAGCCTCGATGTGCATGGACATACCCACGAACATCATGGTCACGAAAAGAATCATGCGCACAGTCACGATCACGGTCACAATGAAGCGCATGACCACAATGACTGTGAACATCACAGCCACGCGCATGACCACACACACAGCCATGAACCGGGCCATTCTCACCCGCATAACCACAATGAAGGGCACAGCCACGGCCATGCCCATACACACCATCATGCCGGAATTAAGGATATCAAGGCGCTTATACAAGCCCTTCCGGTATCAAAAAAGGTGCAGGAAGATATTGTGGCCGTATACAATTTGATCGCTGAGGCGGAGGGCCATGTCCACGGCAGGCCCGTGGAGGACGTTCATTTTCATGAGGTCGGCACGATGGACGCGCTCGCCGATATTGCGGGCGTCTGTATGCTGATGGAGGAACTGGCGCCTGAAAAGATCCTGGCCTCCGCCGTGCATGTTGGCAGCGGGCAGGTGCGCTGCGCGCACGGCATCCTGCCCGTGCCGGCTCCAGCGACCGCTCATATCCTGCGCGGTGTGCCGATATACGGCGGCAGTGTCAGGGGAGAACTCTGCACGCCGACAGGGGCGGCGCTCCTCAAGCATTATGTCTCGGTATTCGGCGACATGCCTGTGATGACTGTCTCCGATATTGGCTACGGCATGGGCAAAAAGGACTTTGAGGCGGCGAACTGTGTGCGGGCGAGCCTTGGCGAAACGGCCGAATAACAGGTTTTGCGCCGCCAGGGGCGGTGTATCCCAATCTGTGCATATCGGTTCATTTCACACTCGTCACGGCTGTTCAGTTTCTTTCGGCACTGTTTACAACACATAATTGCCCGGCCTGTCGCCATGAAAACCTTTACATTTATTTGCCGCCGTGATATAGTAATATCTGTACAAAAGCTTTGAGACTTTGATGTTTCAAAGCTTTTGATTATTCTGATGCCGGTACAATGCGCATGTACTTATCTGTTGCGCTCTTGTATTGTCGGCATTATTAAGTGGTATCCGTTGGTATTTTAGAAAGAGGTGTGTCTGCGCCCATGGTCCATAACAACTTATCGGAGGGGAACGTCCTCAAGAAACTGGTGCTCTTTTCCCTCCCGTTTCTCGCGTCCAATATCGTCCAGTCGTTCTATAATGTCGCCGATATGCTGATTGTCGGTAATTTTTGCGGTCCTGAGGCCATGTCCGGCGTCAATATCGGCGGCCAGGTCACGTTTATACTTACCAATGTCATCTTTGGTCTCTGCGTTGGGGCGACCGTGCTGATCGGCCAGTATATTGGCGCGAATAATCTTGAGGCTATGAAAAAAACCACCGCCACCCTATTCTCCATGCTTTTGATTGCGGCGGTTGCGATCACAGGCTTGATGCTTATTTTCAAAGGGCCGGTTCTGCGCCTGATTCAAACGCCGCCGGAATCGTACGCGGAGAGTGAAAGCTACCTCACCGTCACCGTCATCGGCATTGTTTTTATTTTTGGCTACAATGCGCTCAGCGCTGTGCTGCGCGGCATGGGGGATTCAAAGCGGCCTTTTTACTTTGTCCTGATCGCCTGCGTGACCAATGTGATTCTAGATTTGATCTTTGTGGCGGTATTAAACTTAGCCGCGTTCGGCGCCGCCCTCGCAACCGTCATTTCCCAGGCCATGAGCATGATTTTGTGTATTCTCTACATGGTGCGAAAGGGATTTCACTTCGATTTCAAGCCGTCGTCCTTTCGCATTGACAAGCAGCAGATGGGGCTTATTTTCAAGGTGGGCTTGCCCAGCTGCGTCCAAAACGGGGTTACAAGCATTTCATTCCTGTTTATCACCGTTATTGTCAATATAATCGGCGGCGTGAGCGCGTCCGCCGCGGTTGGGGCCGTGGGTAAATTTAACAGCTTTGTCTTCATGCCCACCATGGCCATGAGCGCATCCATTTCGACAATGAGCGCTCAGAATATCGGGGCGGGCAGACTGGACAGGGCCGTTAAGTGCTGCAAGATCGGCACAGTCATATCCGTGTGCATCAGCTACGCGATCTTTATTCTGGTCCAGATCTTCCCCGACAAAATCCTGCTTCTTTTCGGGAACGATGCGCAAATGATTGAAAACGGCGTCACATACCTGCGTACATTCAGTTTTGATTACCTGCTCATCCCTTTTATATTCTGTCTGAACGGCCTTTTCACCGGAGGCGGGCACACGTTTTTTACATTAATCAACAGCATGCTTTCCGCTGTTTTGCTGCGTGTGCCGGTATCGTATTTGTTCGGCAGTGTTTTGGGCTGGGGCCTGATGGGCGTCGGCATGGGGGCGCCCGCCGCGAGCGCGGGGGGACTGCTCCTTGTCATCATCTTCCTGATTTCCGGGCGCTGGAAACATAATGTGGCGGGCATTCAGCCACAGGCGGGGGAAGCGTAGACAGGTTGTAATCTCAGACGACGCGATAAGCAATGCAACAGTATCGATGAGGGCCCGTACCGGAGATCGCGGGCGGCCGGTCTGCCGGAGCCGCAAATCCGTAGCGCTTTTAAAAGCGCTGTTATTGCGCATGTTGCATGCGCAATAGCTTTGGCGGTAAACCGCCAAAGGAGATTTGCGGCGGTTGGGTGTAGC
>JAITVU010000002.1 GCA_031285645.1 Oscillospiraceae bacterium
GACGCTTCTCGGCTCAGGTTTGTTTTTGCGCTCGATGGTAATATCCCGGGACGGCTTAAGAATGCGGTCGGCCGCCTTCACAACGTCGTCCACATCAAAATTGCCCGCGATGCACAGCACCATATTGTTGAGGTTGTAGAATGTAGAGTAACAGCGGTACAGGATATCGGCGTCGATTTTGGCGATGGAGTCGACTGTACCGACGATGTCGACACGCAGAGGATGCTCGTGGTAGAGCGCCAGAAGAAGGTTGAAGAAAACGCGCCATTCGGGATTGTCCTCATACATTTTGATTTCCTGCCCGATGATGCCCTGCTCCTTCTGAACGGTCTCCCTGGTGAAATACGGCTTTGTGACAAAATCGAGGAGGATATCGAGTGATTCATTAAAATTGTCCGTGCAGGAAAACAGGTAGGCCGTGCGGTCAAACGACGTGTAAGCGTTTGCGGAGGCGCCGGTTTTGGCGTAGCGCGTGAAAGCGTCGCCGTCCTCGCTCTCAAAAAGCTTATGCTCTAAAAAGTGCGCGATACCCTCGGGCACCTGCAAAAAGTCCTCGTCTTCATTCGTCTTAAAGCAGGTATCGACGGAGCCGTACTTCGTGGCGAAAAGCGCGTAGGCGCTGCTGAATCCCCGCATGGGGTAAAGCAGCATGGTCAGGCCTGAAGCGTGCTCTATTTTTGTATAGGATTCCTTGATTCTGGCGGAATTAATGACATTCTTCTCGTTCACGCCTGCGCCTCCTGTTCATTCCCTGTAAGGAAGTAAATGGTATCCAGTGAAATCTTTTTCGCGGCCGAGACGATCTGCTCGCGCGTGACGGCTTCAAGCATACCGGCTTCCTCGCCCGGTGCTCGGCTGCGTCCACGCATCGTCTGCGAGAGATACCAGCTCTCCATCGACGCGGGCGAATCCGTGGCGGTTGTGAGCGCGTTTTTCACTAAGAGCTTGGTGTTGGCCAGTTCGTCGTCCATGAAATCATTGTCCTGGATGGCCTTAATTTGGCGCAGGATTTCATCCTGCGCTTTTTGCTTGTTCTGCGCCTCAATGCCGCTGTCGATGATCAGGGTCCGGTTGAACATGTCAAAGTTGGCGGCGCAGTAATAGCACAGGCTGAGTTTTTCACGCACATTGAGGAACAGTTTGGAAAAGGGCGTTCCGCCCAGCAGCGCCGAACACAGGCGCATGGCGAACAACTCCTCGTCGGTTTGGGGCGCGCCGGTGCGCAAGCCCATGACAAGTTTGGATTGGCTGATGGTCATGCGCTCTGTTGTCTCCCGCACCGTATCCGCGCTTGTGCGCAGGGGAATCAGCCTGTAATCGGGCGCGTTACGCGTTTTAGAGCAAAAAGCTTCGGAGAAGATTTTTTTTGCCGCGTCCGGTTTTCCCGAGCCTGTGAATATGACCTCAATATTAGCCGTATCCAGCATGTTGCGATAAGCGTTATACGCCGATTCGGGCGTGATCTTTTCGGCCGTCGCCAAATCGCCGTAACGGCGCACGGCGACAGGCTCGCCCTCGCACATGGTCTGCATGCAGCGCGATATGGCGTACGTGCGCTTGTCGTTGATTTCCGACTGAATGGAATCGATGATAAACTGTCGTTCCAGCGCGGTGTCTTTCTCATCAAAGAAACCGTTTGAATCCAGCTTGGGATCCAGTACAACGGAGGCGAGCAAGGACGCGCACTCCGAGACGATGTCCTCGTTTTCAAGGGCAAAACGGCTGTCAAGCGCGCGTATTGAAACGCTGAGAATCTGATACCCGTTGATACGGGAAACACCCGTGTTCATCGTCGCGCCGTAAAGCGCGCTGAGTTTGGCGTTTAAAGCCGAAAAATCCGGACAGGTGCGGCAGCCTTTGCGCAGAATATAGGGGACAACGGCGTTGTCGGACGCGGTATCCGCGCGCAAGGGCATGATAAAATTCGCTGAAATAAGATTGTGCTTGAATTTGGGGTCGGGGATATGGCTGAAGTGCACCTGTTTTCCAACCACGGCCCGCTCGAACTGTTGGCTCATATGGGACCATCCTTTCAACTGTTTGCGGAGCGGCAAGTTAGCTGGAAATATGCTTTCACCGGCCGCGTATGGATTGCATGGTTTTTCATTATAGTATCATTTTAAGAATCAACAGGATAATTGCGCATCAAAGGCCGGTTGCCCTGAAAGGGCGAGGCGTTGCGCATAAACGTATAATAACCGTACAGCGGTTATTATCCATATCTGTGATATGGATAATTGCGCATCAAAGGCCGGTTGCCCTGAAAGGGCGAGGCGTTGCGCATAAACGTATAATAACCGTACAGCGGTTATTATACCATATCAAGGCTTGTTTTTCCATAATATTTATCAAGTCCATCAAGCCGTTGTGGCCATAGCTGTATATTTGAGAGAATAGCCCTGAGAGAAAGCGGCTATGTCGTGTGTCTGCCAAATGATAACCCGATTTGTTTTACCTGTTTATTATGGGGCTATACATATGTAGGCGCGGGGCGGTGTTCTCCTGCCCGCGCCGCCGGAAATGTAACGGCGGTTTAATGAAAATACCGATGATCGCCGGATCAGCCGTTTCAGCTTGTCTGAGGCGGCTGGTTCGCGACAGTGACGGTGACGGTGTGATTGGCGCCGTCCAGCGGGATTTTCAAGGTCTCTTTTCCGTCGCACATTACG
>JAITVU010000011.1 GCA_031285645.1 Oscillospiraceae bacterium
GTGGAAAAGAATCGTGCCGTGGGACGCCGCGAAAACGCCGAACAGCTTTTTAATTTCGTCGGTGCTGTCCCGAAGCAGTCCGATATACATCTCGGACATGGACGCCGGGTATTTGGTGAAATCACCCTGCGCCGAGTTGGACACGATATTATCCAGCATCGGGATGCTCTCATAGTGAATACCGGGGTAGCCGATAATGGAATCCGGGCTCTTTTCAGTCTCATAAACGGACCGCAAATCAATAACGCAGTCGATGCCGATATCCCTGAGCTGCTCACGACCGGTCTCGGTCAGGTCCGCCAGGGAAGCGGAACGGATAAACCGTTTCTTAACGGTCATTTGGCCGTCCGCGACGGGATAGCCGCCCAAGTCCCTGATATTCTGTACATTTTCAACGGTATAGAGATCACATTTCATAATGAGCATGGCGTTAAGAACCCCTAAAAATGCTTTTAGACGCGCCATATCCCCTTTCAGTAATATTAAGTTTGCGGGTATAACATCAATACCCGCACTGCTCAGGCAAAATAAGGACGGCAATGCGGTCCTTAACGGTCTGCAGGCGGCATACAAGCTCGAAGGAACACATGGTGTCGATATCCGACGTGCCCAGGCGCACCCCGTTGGCCGGCGCCGCGATGTCCCATACACGCTGGCGCGCGTCATCCAGAGTCTTGACAATTTTGTTGTAGCCGGCGACGATAACAACTTTTTTCGGCCCGTGAATCAAAGCCGACACCCGGTTGCCGCGCCCATCCACATTATAGAGTTCGCCGTTTTCCGTAATGGCGTTGCTGCTCATAAAGTAGACGTCGCAGCTTTTGGCCTTGAGGTAGACATCGTTGAGGTCCGCGCCGCTCGCGTAGCGGTCAAAGTACGTGTATGGGCCTTTTTTCAGGTGATCGATGACGCCGGTTTCAAACAGCGTCACGGAACCGCCTACGGACCAACTGTCGCCGTCCCGGAGATAATCCCCGATTTTTTTAAACAGCGCTTCGGATGAGTCGATGTAGTGCGCGTCAAAGCCGTTTTCTTTCAATGCGCTTACGGTGCGGTGGATGCGCCGCGTCACAATTTCCATAAGATTATTGTCCATTGTTACCTCCTGCCAGGCATAGTGGCTATTGGGTCGCATGTCACTTGTTTTCGACTAAAAGGATTACAAATCTATTATAGTGGTTTTGTCTCAATAATTCAACAGGCTTCCAAATAAGCGAAAACAAAGGATTGTTTTATGAGAAGCCGTATATTTGTTGAACTATTCTGGTATTAATTGTATAATGAGTCATAAAGATAAAACAGGCTGCGTTTTACGGCTCCCGTTGTCGTGATCAGAGACAGTCCAGGACGAGAGGAGGCCCATATTCACATGAGCCGCTTTAAAATGCCGAATATTCCCTTCTTTTTTTCTGGCAGGGTATCGCCGAGGGAAATAGCTAAAATCATTGACAGGCTTGATATAACGCCATCCGGCAATCTGGAAGCGATGACGCCCGACGCTGTCGGCGTTGCGGCGATCCAGCTTTTGTGCAAGCGCTACGCCTCTTTGGCCGACTATATCATCGACATGAATCTTTATGTGGAGGACGCTGTAAACAGGCACGCGCAGATCATCGTTTTTCCGGCCTATACCGGCCTGCTGCCCTTTACAGTGACGCCGCAGTTTGAACAGACCCTGCCGAAACTGCGGGTGGACGGACAAACGGGTATGCCGGATGTCAGCGCGCTCAATGAGTGCCTCTCCTATTTTTCCGATTATGTGTATGACATCTACTACAACACCATGTCGATGCTCGCCGCCCGGCATCAGGTGTACATTATGGCGGGGACGACTTTATATTTCGAGGATGACGAGCTTCGCCACAGGGCGTTTCTGTTTGACGACGGGGGAGACCTTGTGGGGTATCAGGACAAAGTGGGGCTGAACAGGCTTGAACAGGAACTGGCTGTTGAAGAAGCCGGCGAAATCAAAGTGTTTGACACGGCGGTCGCGCCTGTTTCCATCCTGATCGGCTCGGACGTTGACTATTACGAGACGGCGCGTATTTCAAAGGGGCTTGGAGCAAAAATAATGCTTAATCCCACCCTGTATATGCGGGAATATACGCCGGTCGACGATGCGGCGGGGCTGAACTTGCGTGTTCAGGAAACCCATCTTTACGGGGTCCAAAGCGTCATGGTCGGGGACAGCGAATTGGGATTTGTGATGGAGGGTCCCAGTTGTATTTATGCGCCCAACGAGATGATTAGGGCGAAAAACGGTGTGCTTGAAAAGAGCTCGGGTCGCTATGCTCCCGATATTTTGTGCAGAAGGCTCAATCTGGATCGTCTGGAGACGCTGTCAAATCCCTATACGAAGGATGTCAACACAGCGTTTATGGAAAGGTATGTCGACAGGCTTTATTGAATAATATGTAACAATAGAATTGAGTAAGAGGGGAGACCCGTTATGCGGCGATATCAGGATAATGCGGCCCAAGGCGTCATCAAGGCGGGCATTTCATTCGGCACAGGCCTTGCGATGGTGATTTCTTTTACGATGTGGCGCTCTGTTTTCTGGGCGATTTTCCATGGGCTTCTGGGTTGGGTGTATGTGATTTATTATGTCATCCGTTATTGAGGCCGGCCGCCGGTTGTGTTTTGGATTGCCGGTCTTGACCGGCGTTTGAGAATATTAAGGGATTAACCATAATATGTGAATGGAGG
>JAITVU010000019.1 GCA_031285645.1 Oscillospiraceae bacterium
ACAAAAGAATATAAACATCGCGCTTAAAAAGCGATTACTTACAGAAGTCCTCACTATAGCATAATAGTTTTAAATAACACAAAAAATAAATATTTATATTTTCGTATTCATAACCTATATGGTTTCAGGTACCTCCTGTAATATCTCTTTAAAAAGAGCTTTTTCCGCCGGTCATCAATATTATTCCTTTTTTACCCAGATCGTGGTATGATAGATGCAAAACCCATGATTATTAACCCATGTTCCTAAAAACAGGCTTTTTTAATCTGTTTGATTATAATCTATCGGAGGTAAAAACATGGCTGCTCTCAAGGCACTGTTCATTGGCGGAACCGGAACCATCAGCTCGGCTTGTACGGTGCTTGCCGCACAGGAAGGTTTTGATCTTACACTGCTCAACAGAGGAACCCGCCCCGCCGCCGTACCCGAAGGCGTCACCGTGTTAAAAGGCGATATCGCGGACGAAGCGGCCATAACCGATTTGCTGGGTGACCGCCATTTCGATGTTGTCGTCGATTTTATCGCGTACCGTCCCGAACAGGTGGCGCGGGATATCCGGCTTTTCCGCGGTAAAACAAACCAGTATATCTTCATCAGTTCCGCGTCCGCCTATCAAAAGCCGGTGACTGATTACCTGATAACCGAAAGCACGCCGCTTGCCAATCCCCACTGGCAGTACTCGCGCGACAAAATCGCCTGCGAAGACCTTTTAATGGAAGCGTACAGAGACACAGGTTTTCCCATCACCATTGTCAGGCCCAGCCACACCTATGGGGAGCGCGCCATCCCCGTCGCGATTCACGGCGCTAAAGGAAGCTGGCAGACCATGCAGCGCATTTTGGACGGCAAACCTGTCGTCGTACACGGGGACGGCCTTTCGTGGTGGACTTTTACTTACAACACCGATTTTGCCGTCGGTTTTGTGGGCCTGATGGGCAACAGCCACGCCATCGGCCAGGCTGTTCACATCACATCGGACGAGAAGATCACATGGGACGCGGCTTACGCGTGTATTGGCCGGGCCCTCGGCCGGGCACCCGTACTCGCGCACATTTCCAGCGATACGCTGATTAAATACAACCCGGACTTTGAAGGCCCGCTTCTCGGCGACAAATCGCATTCCGTCATTTTCGACAACAGTAAAATCAAGCGCCTTGTGCCCCACTTTTGCGCGTCCATCCGCTTCGACCAGGGCATTCGCAGAACCATTGATTTCTTTATGGCGCATGAGGAATACAGGATTCCGGATCCGGACTTTGACGCTTTCTGCGATAAAATCATAGGGGTTTAACCTTGAATATCGCTTTTAGTCTCGCCTTGCATCGTTGGCTTTTTAAGGCAGGCGGACGCAGATGCTGAAAACGCGAAGCGCCCTGTGTATCAATGACGTGCCAGGCGCCGGCAAAAACAGCGGCATGTCATATTACATCGCATCACAGGAGAAGCGGCGGATCAAAAATCCGCCGCTTCTTTAATAATTTTATGCTTTTGCTCAGTCCTTCGCTATCTTGATGACACCCTTCGTGATGTCGGCCTTGTTCTGGATGCTGTAATCCATGGCCTTCTGAACATCGTCGAAATCGAAGACGGTGGAGACAATCCCCTTCAGGTTGACTTTACCCTCCGACACCGCTTTAATTGCCATAGGATAAATATGGCGGTAACGGAAGATCGTCTTGATGGTGATTTCCTTGTTCAAAGCGTTGCTCATCGGCATTGTGACCATACCGGAATTGCTGTAACCGACCATAACGACGGTGCCGCCCTTTTTGACCATGTCGACGGATTGCTGGGCCGCGATTTCGGCACCCGAGGTTTCAATGACGAGATCGACGCCGCGCGCGCCGAATATATCATGTATTTTATCGACGGCGTTCGTCTCCCTGCTGTTGACAACGCCGGTCGCGCCAAGCTCCATCGCTTTATCCAAACGCTTTTGCAGCACATCCACCACATAAACCTCAGCGACACCCATAGCCTTGAGTGCAAGTAGGGATACAATGCCGATGCAGCCGGCGCCGAACACGACAGCCGATTGGCCGATGCGCGCGTCGCCCTGCATCGCCGCATGGAAGCCGACCGCCAAAGGCTCAATCAGCGCCCCCTCCATTGTGTCCACATTGTCGGGGAGCTTAAAGCACAGCCCGGCCTCATGCGCCACATATTCCTGGAACGTGCCGTCAACCGGCGGTGTGGCAAAGAAGATAACATCCGGGCAGAGATTATATTTGCCTTCTCGGCAGAACTCACAGTGGCCGCAGGTTTTGCCGGGTTCCATGGCAACCCTGTCGCCCACCTTGAGATGCTTGACATCCGCGCCAACCTCTACAACCGTGCCGCCTGATTCATGCCCAAGCACAAACGGGGGTTTTACGATGTAGTCGCCAATCGCGCCATGCTCAAAATAATGAAGATCAGAACCGCAAATACCGACATACTCGACCTTCACAAGCACTTCATCAGCCGCGACCTTCGGGATATCGACCTCGATCATCTTCAGCTTGCCGATGCCCTCCATCACAGCCTGCTTCATTTTACCCTGCATACCTTACCCGTCCTTTCTGTATGGATATATTTCCGCCGGGACCGCCCAACGGTATTTTCATAATTTTATAGCAGTGACCCTATACCCGCGCAACAAAGCCTGACGCTGCATGGCAACATCTGACCAAACCCAGTCATGTAGACACTCAAAAGCCTTACATATTATAATGAATACATTTTAGGAATTGACAAAACCTCAAACTCACGTTAAGTTTATAATGATCTGTCCGCAATGTCAACTGGTTTTTTGCCTGTTGACAAATTATTATCAGCGAACATCAAAATAGTCTTTTTGAGTTTTACAAGCCAAAACATTAAGAATCTATATTCATAAGTTCACACCTTTTCCATTAAGTCCGCCCGTTAGAGCCGGGTGACATCACGCAACAGGCAATATTAGATAAATTTCTCACAGTAAATTAGGACAATGCGCCGTAGATTTAAACAAACACATTTGCTATAATATAAGAGATGAGTTTGTTTTAAATATCTATTTATCAGGTGTTTATACCAGAAAATCCAGAGGAGGTTTGTTCACTTTGCCGAACAAGAAAACCAGTGTGCCTTTTAGCGGTACGCCTGAACAGGAACGTCAGCTCAGGGAGGTTCTGTTTTCCCTTAAGGGCCAGAAAGGCGCTTTGATGCCCGCTTTGCAGCAAGCGCAGGCCATTTATGGCTATCTGCCCATTGAGGTTCAGAAAATCGTGGCCGACGGCCTTGGCATCCATCTTGAGGAAGTTTACGGCGTCGCCACATTCTATTCCCAGTTCTCCCTCAATCCCAAGGGCAAGTATCAAGTCTCCGTCTGCCTCGGCACAGCCTGCTATGTTAAGGGCGCCGGTGATATCTTTGAAAAAATGTCCCAGAAACTCGGTATCCAGGGCGGTGAGTGCACGCCCGACGGCAAATTCTCACTCGAGGCCTGCCGCTGTATCGGCGCCTGCGGTCTCGCGCCTGTCCTGACGATTAACGAGGAGGTCTACGGCCGACTGAGTCCCGACGATGTCGAGACCATCCTTAAGAAATACGAAAATGTTGACTGACCCTGATACATAAGGAAATGGAGCGCCGCTGGCGCTCCATTTCCTGCTTTACTTTGACTATCGGTTGTGCTTTTATCTTTATCTGTGGCAGTGTTTATAAAGCTGCCAGATCAGATCGGCGGCGTAAGCGTTGGTCACGGCGTCCGCCGGATACGCGTTGCCGTCGTGCAGGTCAAGCATTTTATAAGCCGCGAGATCGATATAGGCGGGTTTTGCCCAATCGGGTATCGCATCCCTGTCCCCCATGGCAAGCGGGTATTCCTTGACGTCGTCTATTTTCGCGGCGCGGTCCGTCATAAGAACAGCCTCCGCGCGTATGGGCACTTCATGGTGATAAAAAGACTGCT
>JAITVU010000214.1 GCA_031285645.1 Oscillospiraceae bacterium
CTCGTCGGCTAAAATAATATCCGGATTGTTCGCCATAGCCCGCGCGATGGCGACGCGCTGTTTCTGACCGCCCGACAGCTCATTGGGCAGGTGTTTCATGCGATCACCCATGCCCACCAGCTCCAACAGCTCCTTTGCCCTCGCAATGCGCTCGCGCATGGACATGCCGCCGTAAAGCATGGGCAGCTCAACATTTTTGAGCGCGCTCGTCCGCGGTATCAGGTTAAATGTCTGAAAGACAAAGCCAATGCGGCGGTTGCGGACATCGGAAAGCCTGTTCCCGTTCATGACCTTAATATCGTCGCCGCCCAGAATGTACTCACCCTCCGTCGGCCTGTCCAGCGCGCCGATAATGTTCATCAGGGTGGATTTCCCCGAACCGGACGCGCCGACGATGGACACAAATTCACCGGATTCCACCGTCAGGCTGATACCCTTGAGGATTGTGAGTTCATTGGGTGTGTCGATATAAAAGCGCTTGATCACGTTATCCATTTCTATAATTTTACTCATAGGCCCTCCATTATTGGGCTGCGGCCGCAGCGCCGCCCGCCCCGGACTCACCGCCGGCCGCGGCCATCATGTCGCTGGCTGTCATCACCTGCATATTGGGCGTTATGCCGTCAATTGATGTGATGATTTCGTCACCGTCGGCAATTTCATCGGAGGTAATCTCAACAAAAAAATCGTTTTCCATGCCGGACTCAACAACCACCGGGGTGGCGATCGTGGCGCCCTGCTCGTTTTTCCTGGCTATGTATATAATTTCCTCACCGTTCTCATTCATCGTTACGGCGTCATAGGGAACCGCATAGACCTGCTCTTTTTCTTCATAGACGATGTTCATCCGCGTCTTCATGCCGATCAGCAAACCGGACCCGCTTGAATTTACAGCGATTTCGGCGTCAAACTCGGCGTCGCTGCTCGTATCGGCGTCACCCTGGGTGTTCTTGACGCTGGTCGGCGCAATTTTAGTCAGGGTCCCGTCATAGACGTCCTCGCCCGTCGCGTCAGATTTGATCTCAACAGGATCATTCATGCGGATATTGGCGATATCATATTCCTTGACGCGCGTGCTGATTTTGAGGCTGTCCGTATCCTCGATCACAAACATAAGGCCGTTCGGCGTGGCGCCCTCATTGACATAAACGCCTGTGACAACGCCGGACATCGGCGATGTGATAGTGCAGTCCGCCAGATCCGCCTGAAGCTTTTCAATGCCGATCAGCTGATCGGACACATTGGCCGAGGCCTGCGCCTCAACAATACCCGCTTCATAGTCTTCCAGCTGGCTCTTGGCGGACGCTTCAACGGCTTTCAGGTTTTCCTTCGCGTCCTCCAGGGCCACTTTGGCGTTGTCATAAGCAACGCGCTGAGTCCTTGAATCCGCGTTATAATCGTTCAGATCATCAAGGTCCATGTCGGCGATCTCAATGTCGCCCCTCTCAAGCCTGAGGTTGAGCAACTGCGTCGACGCTGATTCCAGCGCGCCCTCCGCCGTTCTCACCTGGGCTTTTGCCGCCAAAATCTGTGTATTTAAATCGTTCTCAAGTTCCTTCCTTGCGTCATTCAGGCTTTTCTGGGCGCTGGCGATTTTAAGGTTGGCGGTCTGCTGCGCCTTATACACCGTCGCGTTTTGTTGATTAATGTTGCTCTCAAGCGTCGATGTGTCGAGCTGGCAGAGTACATCGCCCTCCGCGACCGTGTCGCCCACCTCAACATTGAGCAGCTCGACCGGATATGCCAGCTTCGAGTAAACCTTCTTCGACTCTGTGCTCTGCACCGTTCCCGTTACACTGACTGTATTCTGCAAATCCGTGCGCTCGAGAAACATCGTATCCACATACGGATGCTGTGGGCCGCTGTTCTGGTTTACAACGAAGACAACCACAATGGCGGCGACAACCAATAATGCGGCGGCAATTATGATCTTCTTTCTCTTTTTTTTCACAAAACTCTCTCCTTTTAGCTTATATAGTCAATCAAGTTTAAAATTGCCAAGCAATTTTAAACCAGCAAGCATGGCTTGCTGAACACGCTAAAGCGCGGGATTGATGATGCAATCGACGCAAACACCGCTTACAGCGGCCTGCTGTGGCGGGAATGCCCCGGATATAAAATCAGCCTGAACGGCTTATTTTATACCTGCTTGACACCTTAAATGTTTGTGCCGTCACTGACGCCAAACATGTCAGCCTCAAAATGAACCTCCCCGCAGCAAGACTGCGAGGTATCAAGATTACGATACCGCCCCTACGGGGACGAAGAGGGAATGGATGCGCAGCAATGACGCATTGCCGGCTGCGCCGGCATTCGGTATGATACCCCTTCGGTTCATAATAAAAAACAGAAAAATTGTTGTACACAATGAGACTGCCATGCCGCTGTAACAATTGAGCTTATGTAACCTCACACGATAAAATCTCCGACGCATTTTTATATCGACTGATATAAAGCCATTCTGAACAAGAAAATAATAGTATGCCGGCCGCCGCATCTGTATGCATCGTGTTAATACACCTAATCAAGTAATATACATAAATCATACTGGTAATTAATGAATTGTTTTTTAATAAATCATTAAATTTTTATTCAAATAAGATTATATTTTGCAAAATGAATAGAAAAAACACAGAACAGCGATCATCCTGTGTTTATGATATACGCGGACGGGCTATTAAATATAATTTAATATCAAACTGAATCCTGCCTGTATTGAATTCGAATCAATCGTTTCATTATTTTCCCAAACCGGCCGCTATTGAGCGGATTCTGTCACTCAGATCCCTATCCACATCCTCAATTTCAAACGACGGCATGGCAATATAAAATCCTTGAAGATAGTCCGCGCCGAGCGCAATCATCACCCGCGTTTCATCCGCGGTTTCCAGGCCCTTGGCCACCACTTTTATCCGCCGCGTATGGGCATAGTCAATCACGCTGTGGATAAGCTCCTGTTTTCCCTTTTCGCTCTGTATATCCCTGATCAGCGCGATATCAATTTTAAGATAATTCGGCTCCGACACAAGCAGACCCGATTCGCCCGAATAGCCCGAACCAAGCCCGTCCACAGCGATGCCGCAGCCAAGCTTGCGGATCCAGTCGACCTTTTCTTTAATTCCGTGCAGGCTGCTTGTCTCCTTGTCGGATATTTCCGCGACCGTATGCGAAAAATACCGGGCGTAAACAGATTCGAGTTCCGCCATATCCTTATCATCCAGTATCTGGTCGGAAATCAAATTGAAAAAAAGCTTTCTCCCATCAAGCCGGTCGAAATTGTGCGACACCCATCTGTATATGTTAAAGATGGTCATTTTTTCGATCTCATAAAGCTTTGACTGCGTGCGGGCCATCTCAATAACCTGATTGGGGTCGGAAAAGTCGCCGGACTGCGGGCGCATCAGCGCTTCATAGGCGAACACGGCGCCCGTTCTCGCATCGACAATAGGCTGGAAGGCGTACTCCACCATGTTATCGTCAATAAGATGGTTAAATTCCTCGTTTTTCTCGATGAGGTAGGCATTCTGGTTGTAAGACGCGATGGCGAACTCACGGGCGGACCCTTTGGACGTCTTCTTAACTTCATACATGGCGTAGTCGGCGTACTTGAGCAATTGCTCGAGGCTATAGGAATCCTGCGGATACCACGCGTAACCCAGGGAACAGCGGATTTTCATGCGCGTGGCGTCCGGCAGATCAATGGTTGTACGCAATGTCCGGTCGAAGTTTTCAAGGATGACATCGCGCAGTTCATTTTTGTCCGTGTACCCATAGATAAAAACAGCGAATTCATCGCCCGATATACGCGCCACAACGCCTTTATAGTCGGCGTAAAGGGAAAAAGCCGTCGCGGCGGCCTGAATGTATCGGTCCCCAAAATCATGGCCGTATGTATCGTTGACATACTTGAGGTTGTCGAGATCCGCGAATATCATCGCGCCGATCCCATCCGGCTGCCTGCGGATCTCGTCATAGGCGCAAGCATAAAAGGCGTGGCGGTTCAGCAGCCCCGTCAGGGGGTCCGTATCGCGTTCGTGCTCCAGACGCTTCTTTTCAAGCACTTCGCCTGTAATATCCATGATAATGCCCGATGTCTTTTCCCTGTTTCTGATTGTCTTGATGCGCAGCCAGCGGGACGTCCTCTGGCCGGACGCGTCGAGGAAATACGTGTTTTGTCCGGTGTCGTCCCTGTACATGACAAGGTTGCGGTAATGGTTGTCCCACTGCGCAACCGTGATATAATCCGAGCCGGTTTTAGCCTCAAAGCCAAACATATCCCGGATTCGATCCGTGATAAAGACCCTTTTTTTCGCCGGATCGATCTCGAAAAATCCGATGGGCATCTCGATCATTTCAATTGTTTCCAGCGTGCGCGCGCCGGCTTCTATCAAATCTTCGCTGAGCTGTTCAATGGATTCAATCAGGACGTCAATCTCTTTGATCCGGGTTTTATCGAGCTTGATCTCCTCATCCGGATCCACGTCGGCTACCTGTTCAGAGAGATGTGAAAACGGCGTTACAAGCCAATTAGCGGCGACAATGGAGCTGAATATGCCGATGACAAGCGCCGCGATGACAGCCACCATAAAAAAGAGCGTTAAACTCTGGGAACTGCTGAACAGCGTCTGGTTGGCAACGCCGTAAACAAGCATCCAGTTGTCCTCGTCCGCAAAGGGACTCCCGGCGTAATAAAGCCTGAAAGCGTAATAAGCGGCCGTCGCGCGCTCGCCGGTGGGGAAGGCAAACCCGAACATCCGCTCCCCGTATTCAGGCAGAGTTTCCGTTTTTATATTGTCGAATCCCGCGACTGAATTGCGCGCGGCGTAGCTCCCCTTCGTTATGTTCCAGGCCCCGGAAAAAGGTCCCTGGGGACCATCCATGATCATATAAAAATTATTCTCACCGTAATTAAACTCAAGCAGGCTTAATGTGCTTTTAAGCTGATCCGCCGATACCTCGATCCCGGTCAGGCCGTAACAGCGGTTCATATCGTCCACAAGTGGGACGGCATAATAAAAAACCTCCCTGCCGTCGCGGCGCAGGCAAGGGCCCGACCAATATCCCAGTTGTTCCGTACGCAGTGACGCATGCTGATTGGCCATCATATAGGGCTTGAGTAAAAAATCAAGCGACTCAAAGTCGTCATAGCCCCATTCCATCTTCCAGTAGTTATCCAGCGGTATTTTCATATTCCGCGCGATGTTTTTGTGGCCGTATAAAAGCATCAGATCCGTATTATCGGCATGCGCCGCGCTGAGATCCTCGTCATTGAGGTAAATGGCGGTCATGCTGCCGCTTTGCTGCAATCCCTGGCCGGGATTCGCCGCCGAGGCGTCCAGAACAACAAACGCCCCCGTCGCCTTATTCATTTTTAGGGCATCCACAACCCTTGTCACATTTAAGTTGACAAACGAGGCCGCCAAATCGGGCTTTGTCCGGAGCGCGTCGCCGATATCGGCCTTATCGCCAAATATGGCTTGGGCATCCTGGCCGATCCCGGTGGCCATATTGAAGGATATAACGGACAAATCCGTCAAAAGGCGTTGCAGCTGCGCGCCGTGATACTCCACAGACTGGTTCAGCGCGCGTATTTCGGAGCGCCTGATAATAGTAAAGAAATTCGAGATAACAATAATGCCGACAAAGATTGCGACAATAAGAATGTTGACTGAGAGCATGGGAAACAGCATCATTGATTTAATTGTAATCGGCCTAGTCCGGTTATTATCCATATGCCGCTCCATTACACCCAATTCTGCACAAACTGTTTTTTGCCAACGGGCAATGTCCGCTGGCTTCGTGCTTTACTATGTATACGCGCCGGCGGCTTCCGGCCCGCAACCTGACCGCCTCAGGGCGGTCAAATTCCTTAAAACCGTTCGCCCGCGGTTTCAAAGCGGCGCTGTATAAACACACGCGTTTTATCCTTTAATGATTTATACTCATTATATGCCCGCGGGAACTGTCAGCGCACTAAGTTGACATTTAAGGACGCCATTTCCCGCGTACAAACATCCAGGAAATCGTTGTAATAGCCGCTGTCCGTATATTTGCCGACTGTATAGTCATAACCGGCCCCGGCGGTCATCTCCGACACAACCTGCGAGCGGTTGTTCCCCGCGGCATTAACCAGTTCGGTTTCAAGGATGTTTCTGATCTTGTACGAATCCTCAAATACGGGCGGCACATACATGAGATAACCCGATGCAATCTGCTCTATGGCTGTGCGCAACACGGCTGTCTGCGGATCGCTGTCGGAATTCCCCGCATACGCCGCCGCCAGCGTATCGATCGCCTCGACGGTAACCGGCAAATATGACGATTTTGTGGCGAAATCAATATTGCGCTCCGGCTGCGTACACCAGAGCATAAATTGCGCCGCCGCCACTTCCCTCTCCTCTGTCGACTTTATGATAGCAACACCCGCGCCCTGCTGAATCGCGCTGGGCGTTCCGCCTGAGAAACAGGGCATCGGCATCACGGCCGTCTCAATCGGATAGGTGCTCCCGTCGTCGTTGACGACCGCGTCGGGCAGATACGCGCCGCTGGTGCTGGAGCCTAAGAAAGCCAGTATATCGCCGGTTTTCATGTCATCGGAGCGAAAGCGCCCAAACGACGCGTAATACCCTTTGACCATGGGCGTATAATAGGAGTCCCACACCTTGCGCAGCGCCGCCGATTTCAGGTTCAGCGTCCCGATCCCGTCGCTCACGGTCATAAGCTCCTCGCCAAGCTGCATGTGACTCGAGAAGATAAAATTCGCCACGGCGTCAAGGCCAAAGAGCGCTTTACCGTCATCCATTATGTCGCTGTCCCGGGCCGTCCAATTATAATAGGCTTCCGACGCCTCTATAATGCCCTCCCATGTCTCAAAACTCTCATAGCCGATCCCCTCATAGCCGGGTTCATGTTCAATTTCATTTAAAAACAAGTCAAAATCCGTCTTGTTAATGACGACGACTTCGGT
>JAITVU010000323.1 GCA_031285645.1 Oscillospiraceae bacterium
ATGCGTTATGTCGATCGTAAAGATGTAAAAACAAAGATGCTTATAGGATTGGGGCATGACAGAATCATGTATTTGGGAATGGGCTATGTCGAGAGAGGATACATTACTTCGGATGAGTATGAAAACCTCTATGAGTATCTCTACAAACCATATGAAAAAATGGGCGGCAATGGTTCAGCCGCCCGTGTCATGAGTGAGGTAAACAAATTACCGATTCATAAACTACCGATTATTAAGGAGGAAAACAAATGAGCGAGTTCATTAACTGGACAACGCTGGGTACATATGGCGGAGCACTGGCAATGGTATTGGTGCTGACGCAGTTTACCAAGGAGCTGGCGTTCACCAAGAAGATTCCGACACAGATTTGGAGCTATATTCTGTCTTTCGTTGTGCTCATCTTGGCCAACGCTTTTACGAACGGTCTGACGCTGGACATTGTAGCGCAGACCATTTTTAATGCCGTGATTATTTCCATTGCGGCAAATGGCGGTTTTGGTCTGATCCAAAAGGTCACCAACAAGGCCTCGAAGCAGTAATTAGCGGTTGAAAAGGGCAAGAAAGTGTAGTATACTTTGTGAGTATTCCTACATTTTGGTCTTCAAACCGCATGAATACGTGAAATTTTGTATCAATTATATAATCATATAGGTTTAAACTGTATCAATTTCAAAACCACAAGCGGCGTTTGCCGCTTGTGGTTTTGAAATTGCGTCGGATTGCTCACCATTCGGCGAAGGAACCGTCGTCCGCGTTGTTCCACGTCGCAAGATGGCCCGAGCCGTCGTAAATTTTGTCCTTTATAGCCTCTTCATCGATCTCCACGCCCAGCCCCGGCTTTTGAGGCACCTCCACATAACCGCCTTTCTGGACAAAAGGCTCCGTTATAAGCCCTTCACCGAGAGTCGTGTGTTCCTGGATGAAAAAGTTGGGCGTGCAGGCATCGACCTGTATGGAGGCCGCGAGAGCAATAGGCCCCATCGGATTATGCGGCGCCAGCCCGCAATAATACGCCTCGCCCATAGCGGCGATCTTCTTAAGCTCGAATATGCCCCCCGCGTGACACACATCGGGCTGCAAAATAGCGGCCGCGCGTTTTTCCAGCACTTCCCTGAACCCCCAGCGGGTAAAGAGGCGCTCGCCTGTGGCAATGGGAATATGGGTGCTGTGCGCGATATCGGCCATACAGTCCACGTTCTCCATGAGGCAGGGCTCCTCCACGAACATCGGATGGTACTGCTCAATCTCATGAATGAGAAGCTTGGCCATGGCGGGGGTAAAGCGTCCATGGAAATCAACGCCTATATCGACGCCCATGCCCACGGCCTCACGCACGGCGCCGACCCTGTCGGCGAGCTCCATTATTTTCTCCGGCGTGTCCACAATACGCAACGGGCCATAAGCGCCGGCCATCTTTACGGCGTTAAAGCCATTCTTGACGTGTTCCTTCGCGGAAGCGGCCAACTCGGCACCCGTATCCCCGCGTATCCACGCGTACATGCGGATGCGGTCGCGCACAGCGCCGCCGAGAAGTTTGTAAACAGGCAATCCGTAAAACTTTCCGGTTATATCCCACAAAGCCTGTTCGACGCCGGAAACGGCGCTGGCCAGAACGGGGCCGCCCCGGTAAAATGACCCCTTGTACATACTCTGCCACAAACGCTCCACATCGCGCGGGTCTTTGCCGATTATGTAATCGCCAAGCTCCTCCACCGCCATGGCGACGGTCTTCGCCCGTCCCTCCACAAGCGGCTCGCCGTAGCCGGTAATCCCTTCATCCGTATGCACCTTCAGAAAATTCCAATACGGCTTTACATACATGCATTCCAGTTTTGTGATTTTCATGGTCATCCCCCTTATGTTTTAAATAATGTAAATAATGGGCACAGCCAACTGCGCCCATTACGTCCCTTACATATAATCATTCTCCGTTATAACAGGCAAAAGCGCGCCACCCTCTGCATAAAGAGTCGAACCCGTTATATAGGACGCTTTATCGGATGCCAGAAACGCGCATATGCCGCCAATTTCCTCTCCCGTTGCAAAACGGCGCAGCGGTATACGCGACACAATGCTCTCCATACGCGCCCGACCGTCCTCGCGGTTATTCTGCCAGCCCGTGTCTATATAGCCCGGGGCCACGCAGAGCACCCTGATTTTATGCTTCGCCAGATCCAACGCCATGGCCTGGGTAAGACGGCAGACAGCGGCCTTCGCCGTCGCGTAAACAGTGTCGCCCGGCCATGTCCCGGTGGCGTGTACGGATGATATATTGATGATCACGCCGCCTTGGCCGAAATCCGCCATCTTGCGGGCGGCAAATTGCCCTGTAAAATAAGTGCCTTTCAAATCCGTATCCATAACGTCGTCGTACTGCGCTTCCGTGACGTCGAGAAAATCATAGAATTTCGTAATCCCGGCGTTATTCACAAGGACGTCGAAGCGACCAAAATCAGAGGCGAACGCATCCATGACGCGCTTCGTCGCCTCGAGATCGCGCGCATCGCATCGATACGCCCTGGCGCGGCCGCCCATGCCTTCAATTTGCCGCACGGTATCAAGGGCGCCCTGCTCGCTGTTTACGTAGCTTATCCCCACATCATATTCTTTTCCCAGGCACAGCGCGATTGCTTTCCCTGTGACTTTGCCGGCCCCTGTCACAAATGCGGCTTTTCTCATTTTTATGTCCCTCTCTGCAAACAGCTATGGGGCAAATCGATTTTACGGCCGTTCGACAACTTCAAATTCACAGGCCGTTCAAACCAGGGGTATATTTAAAATATATGCCTTAACAC
>JAITVU010000377.1 GCA_031285645.1 Oscillospiraceae bacterium
CCTCTGGGCCATGGAAGGGACCTGTTTCGCCGAGACGCCCGAGTCCGGTCCGGCTGAGGTGATAGAAAACCCGGAGGTCAAGTCCGCCTTTTTGGAAGCGTCCAATGTCGAAGTTACAGTTGAGATGACAAGGCTGATTGAAGCGCAGAAGGCGTTCAGTTTCAACTCCAAAATGATACAGACGGCGGATGAAGTGGAGCAGATCATCAATACGCTCAGGTAAAACGCGGCTGGCTGTAATGAGACACACTGACAAATTGAGGAGGCGGATTCATGGATAAGGGCAATTTCGACGCGGAAACCGTGCAGCCGGAACAGACGGAGGCACAAGGCGACGTCACTGAGATGGAAGAAGAGCCCGAACCGCCTCAAAAGCCGATATTATCGCTCCGGGTATCCTCAGATATATTGGAACTGGAGCTTGAGCTCCAGCGGTCGGGGACGGAGACACTCAACCCCGTTTACGAAGATGTGATACAGGCTGTCACGGATTACGGCGTCGTGCACGGCGTTGATGAGGCGCAGATCAGGGGGATATGCGAAGACCCTAAATTCAATCTCCCTTATATTATCGCGCGGGGTCAGGCAGCCGCGACCGGCGCGGACGGCTACAACGAGTATCTGATCGAGACCGAGCGGGATTTAAAGCCGAAGCTGCGTCCCGACGGCACGGTCGACTACAGGGATTTGGGTTTTACACAGAATGTCAATCAGGGACAGGTTCTGTGTAATATCCATGCCGCGCAAAAAGGCGCTGACGGCATGGATGTATACGGCAATGTGCTGGAGGGCCGGTATGGCCGGGAACCGGCCAATGTCGTCGGCAAGAACACGGAGCTGAGCGAAGATAAAACGCAGCTGATCGCCAGCGTCGCCGGCAATGCGGAAGTGGTCAAGGGCATCGTCAATATTATTGAATTGCTCCGGATCAACGGCAATGTGGATAATTCCACGGGCGACCTCAATTTTGTTGGTGATATCCAGATTAATGGCGATATCCTGTCCGGATTCAAGGTGTCGTCAAAAGGGAACATATTTGTCAGGGGCACGGTTGAGGGCGCCGTTATTGAGGCGGATGGCGATATCGTCGTCAATGAGGGGATCAACGGTATGAACCGCGGGTCCGTCATAGCGGGCGGCAATATCAAATGTAAATATATTCAGAGCTGTTTTATCAAGTCCGGCGCGACCATATACGCGGATTCCATTATGTACTGCATGATAGAGTGTGAGGGTAATGTGGAACTGGGCGGAAAGCGCGGTGTTTTGATCGGCGGCAGGGCGTCTGTCTCTAAAGTTTTAAAGGCCAAGACCATTGGAACGGATTCTCATATAGCCACATATCTGTCGATGAGCAATACGGATCATCTCCAGAAGGAGTTGGTTGAGCTTCAAAAGCAAATGACTCACTTTGAAGCCGAGGAACTTAAGCTGACGCAAATATTCAATCGATTCAGCGAACTGAAATCACAGGGGCGCCTGACGCCCGACATGGAAGCGACGCTCAATATGGTTGGCAACAATCAGGCCCAGCTCGCGGCCAACAAGCAGCTTGTCGCCGACCGGACGGAAAAAGTCCGCCAGCAACAGCTCGAAATGAGCAGGAGCAGCAACAGCTATATTGAGTGCTCGGGCAGAATCCACGCGGGTGTGCAGATTTCTTTCGGACCGCTCGTGATGATGGTTCAGCAGAGCTTTGTCTTCAGCCGGGTCTCAGTGGCGAAAGAGGAAATTATGATAACGCCTCTGGGCGGCGGCGCGGGCGCGCCCGCCGACACAACTGAAAATCAATAATAATAGAAGAGGTAAAAAGGCAGGATTAAAACAAATGTGTTTTGATCCTGCCTTTTTATTTATACTATTCGCTTTTGGCCACAATGCTCAGGGGATCAATCCAGGCGCCCTTGTCCTTCATGGCAAAGTGGAGATGAGGATTCTCGGACATTTCGCAGGGGATGCCCTCAATTGTGCCGATAACCTGTTTGGCCAGAATGGCCTCGCCCACTTTGACGGGGACAATTTCGCTCAGCCCGCAGTAAATGCTTTGTTTGCCGTCGATATGGTCTATGGCAATGACGGTGCCCCACAGGGAATCTTTGCGGACCTCGGTGACGGTGCCGTCGGCCACGGCGTAGACACTGTCGCCCTTTGCTGCCGCAAGGTCGACGCCGTCGTGTGTGCGCCAATCATTCAAAGTGGTGTTTTTCACCAGTTCGCCGTTTGAGTATTGGTTGAGAATATCACCCTTTACCGGCAAGGCGTAAACCAAACTTGACGATGTTTGCGGCGCCTGAGCAGGTATCAATGGCTCTTCTTGCTTTGACTGCTCCTCGGATGATGATGACGGCTTTACAGATGAGGAGGACGATGCCGATACCTTGGGAATATCGGGCAGCTTTTTTTCGACCTCCTCTAAAGTAGGGAACTCGCTGAATGATGTATCATTTTTGATAATTTGGCTGTTTGAGTCTTCAATCCCTGTGATTGTGCGGTCGACCGCCATCCATGTGGCGAGACCGGCGCCGACAAGGCATACCGCAATTGCCGCATAAAAACCCTTGGATGACATAAATTTGCTGAATTTACCTCTCTTGAATTTGAACTTGCTCATAGTGTCAATGCACCTCCGATAGTAGTTTGAACATCTCATTGCCGGTTTATGCCTCTAAAACCGGTTTTTTCCATAAAATTTACTGCTTTGATATATTTTTGGAGTCACCGCTTTTTTTCGGTTTGGACAGGAGCTCCCTGATACCGATAATGAGCAGGAAGACGCCAAAAAATTTTGAAAGAATATCCGACTCCAATAACATTGCCAGCCTGGAGCCAAAATATACGCCAATAATACCCAATAATACACATTTTAAGGACATCTTCCATTTTATGAGGCCTTTTTTAGCGTGAATAAAGATGGCGACCAGGGCAATAGGAATAAAAAAAACAAGATTAATTCCCTGTGCCTCCTGTTGATTCATGCCCATAAATGCTGTAAGATAGATGAGGAGAATGCCGCCGCCTCCCATGCCCAGCGCGCTGAGGGCCGCGCAGAAAAAGGAGACAAGCCCGTCGATAAGCCATGTCATCGCAGCAACAGCTTTCCGGCTGAGAATATGATAACGGCGCCAAAGATCCGCCTCAGCCATATGGCTTTAAGCCTGGGCAGCAGCCATCCCCCCAGAATGGCGCCCAGAAGGCCGCCCGGTAAATAAGGCAGCGCCTGTGTCACTTTGAAAGTATCGGCGCTCAGGTAGAGAAAGCCGGACATGATCGCGAGCGGCAAAATGAGCGATATTGATGTCGCGTGGGCCTCGTCCTCGTCAAGCCCCATGCCGCGCAGCATGGGTACGGCGATCATACCGCCGCCGGAACCGAAGAACCCGTTCAGAAAGCCGGTGACGAGGCCAAGCCCATGGACGAACAGATTTTTTGTTTTTTTCATATGCGCCCCCAAGTCATGTATATGGTGTGATTATGCGGCTGTAAATAATATTTTATTCAGGATCATCCGCGTTAAAAGAGTTTTTTATTTTACTGACAACACGGAACTCAATGAACCACCCCGCTGCGGGCAGCGCGGTGTTCTACCTCTTGGTTCATATAAATACATGTTTGAAACATGTGAGTTCTGGCCGGGGCGCATTGCAGCCCATACGGCTGCCGCCGCGTCAACGGAACCGGGTATTAAGACCGCCCGCATCTGTAAAATAGCGTATTTCATGATTGAAAACGCCAAATGCGTCAAGAATTACAGGGTGGAACAGGGCCGCGCTTCCTGCGCTTCTGTTTATTTGGCTGACATTGCGGCAATTTGTATTGTGATGTCGGGCGCCTGTCGCCCCGGCTTTTTTAACTACTCAGGGTAAAGGAGCGTTATATTTGCTTCAGGGAGAAGTATCACACAGTAATAAATGGGTCGGCTATCTCACTGCTTTTTTATTGCCGTCCTTGCTGATTCTCAGTGTTTTCGTTGTTTTCGGCGTGTTTCCATTCGGCGAAAAATCCTTGCTCGTCGTCGATATGAACAGCGAGTACATTGATTATTTTGCCTATATGCATGACAGCGTGCGCACGGGCGGCAGTTTTTTGCGTTCGTGGAATATGGGCATGGGGCTTGATATGCTGGGCCTGATTGCTTTTTACACGGCCAGTCCTTTTAATATAATCCTGCTGCTCATGCCGGCAACGCTGATGACGGAAGCGGTTTTAATCATCACGGTGCTCAAAATAGGCGCGGCCGGGCTTCTGTTTTTTATATATGCTCAAAAAAAGTTTCAGCTGCCATGGCTTTGGGTCGTTGTTTTCTCAACGATATATGCCCTGATCGGCTATAACCTTTACTACTCATCCAATATCATGTGGCTGGACGGCGTGGCGTTTCTGCCTGTGGCGCTTCTTGGCGTGGAAGGCATAATAAAGAAAAACAGGTTCAGGCTTTTTGCCGCTTCGCTCATCTATATCTTTGTTTCCAGCTATTACATCGGCTATATGATCGGTGTTTTTTCAGTCCTTTACATGACGGCGGTTTATTTTTCAAAGGAGGAGAACGTGACGACCTACCTTAAAAAGATAGGCGTCATGGCGGGCAGCGCGGTTTTGGCGGCCGGATGCAGCGCGGTTCTTTTACTGCCGGCATTTCTCAATCTGAAAAACGGCCAGAATGCGCTTTGGGATATTCCCGTCTCTTTCGAGTTGAGATACGGTATTTCGGAGATGTTTTCAAAGCTGATTCCCGGCGTCTATGATTCCCTGACCGACGCGGGACTGCCCAATATTTATTTCTCGGTCTTTGGATTGCTTGCGGCGTTGGCCTTTTTTTTCAATAAAGGGATCGGACGGCGGGAAAAAATCGTTTTCGGCGCTTTCGCCGCGCTGATGCTTCTGTGCATGTCATGTGATATACTGGATTTGGCGTGGCACGCGTTTGAGGACCCCACATGGTATCCGGCCCGCTACTCTTTTGTATTCTCATTTCTTGGCCTTTATTTGGGCTTGCGGTGCGCGGAAAAGCATAAAGACATTAAAGGCAGCGGCCTTGTTGCCGTGTCGGTGATCATCCTCGCGGTTTTCACGGAGATCGCCACTAAAAGATACCACTATATCGATGTTTTCAGCGTTTGCCTGGGTATGTTCTTTGCGGTCGCCTACGCAATCCTGACATGGCATCTGTTTAAGAGAAAGAGGCGCGGGGTGGTGATTGCTTTAATCGCCTTGCTTTGCGCGGAATTGTGGTACAATGCCCACGGCATTATCCTCGGGATAGATAATCAGTTTGAGTATAAAACCAGGCAGAGCTATGTCGACTACAGGGAGACATACGCCCCCGCACTCGCTGTTTTGCCTCAGAGGGGCGCCGGGGCTTACAGGACCGAAATACGCGAGCAGCGCAACGCAAACGGCGCTATGGCATTGGGTTATAACTCCATCTCGCACTATTCCACGACAACAAACCAAAAGATCAATACACTGCTCAGGGGCTTGGCCTACAATACCGGCACGCTGAATGAGGTGCGGTTCGCGCCGGGGTCTCCGTTGGCGGCGGGCCTTTTGGGCATTAAGTATGTGCTGTCAAATTCAAAGGACGATATGGGCAGCGCCTATACGGAATATGACAGGCAGGGCAGTGTCGTGATTTATGAAAACAGCCTGGCTTTTCCTCTGGCATTCTATACCGGTTCATCCGCGACGGGCCCCGGTGATGGGGAAACAAATCCTTTTACACTGCAAAACGCCTGGTGCCGGAATCTCTGGGATGATGTCGATCAGGACCCCTTTGAGCTCGTGGACGCAGTTGAGCTGAAGGCTGTCAATCTCGCCTACGAGGATCGGGAGAGCGGCCAGCAGTATTACACAAAAGCGGCGGGTGACAAACCGGCCTATGTGGAGTGGACTATTGACAATGGCGCGGGTGAGGAGTGCTACGCTTATTTCGGCCTTTATAAACGCCGCTTTTCAAGGGTTAAGGTCTATGTAAACGGATATCGCTCAACCAGGGTGCTCGCTTATCGCAGCAACGCGATTATTCCACTGGGGCGTGACGACAGCATCACACTGCGCCTGGAATTGGAAGGCGATACAATGAATTTTGACGAGGCCTTCTTTTATACACTTGACAAGGCGGCCGCTCAGGAACTGACCGATCGCGCCAACGCGAACCAAATGAATTTTACGGTTTTTAAAGATACCCGGGTGGAGGGGACACTCACGGCGCCCGATGACGGCGTGCTGGTGACGACGATCCCATATGACAAAGGCTGGACAATTGAGGTTAAC
>JAITVU010000385.1 GCA_031285645.1 Oscillospiraceae bacterium
CAGGTTTTTGAGATTTTCAAGCTCCGCTTTCATTTTTTGCGCGTTGGCACTATTTTCCTCGGCCGTAAAGCCGTCTTTGTAATTCCAGATAACGATGTGTCGGATCATTTTAGTCACCTCTGATTAAATTATTATTTACCGGCTCTAACCGGCCTTTTTCAGAGCGCCGCCCCGCGCGCGTCGTAAAGCGCCCGCATTTTGATTAATGTCTTTTTCCATGTTCTGCGGGCGCGAGTAGAAAGTTGGCGCGCCGCAGCGCGTCGTTTCATTGCCAGCAGCGACCTTATACGCGCACGGTATAGCCCTTCAAGCGGTATACGTACTCAAACTCTTTCAGTTTTCCGGATATCCATATCCGGGTGGGTCCGGGAGGCGGCCCCTCCCGGCGTCCTTTGCATACTTTCCGACGCGGGAAAGTATGTGCCCGTCGCGGCATCAGCGACAAGCCTCGCTGTTCAGCAGCACCCTACCTTGTTACGGCGGCAGCGACATGCCTTGTCTTGCCTAAGAACACGTCGCCCGATTACTCTGGCTTTTGAGTCCGTGTTTAAAACGGCATCGCAATAACCGCTCTCAGTCCTCGGGCTGGTTGATGTGGAACATCGTCCCGATTCCCTCGTCCGTCATCATCTCAATGAGGATCGAGTGGGGGATGCGCCCGTCGATAATAATGGATTTTGAAACGCCGCGCCGGATTGATTCCACGCAGCTCTCAATCTTGGGGATCATGCCGCCGGAAATGATGCCCTGGCGGATGAGGGCGGGCACATCGCTGATGTTGACGGAGGGGATCAGCGTGTTTTCGTCATCCTTGTCGCGCAGCAGCCCGCGGATGTCGGTCATTAAAATCAGGTTTTCGGCGCGCAGTTCGCTTGCGATGCGCGCGGCGGCGGTATCGGCGTTGATGTTGTAGACACGGCCCATATCGTCGTATCCCACTGTGGCGATAACAGGGATATAGCCCATGTCGAGCTGGTCCACAATCGGCCTTGTGTTGATGTGTTTGATTTCGCCCACGAAGCCGAGGTCATCCGGGCCTGAAAGCTTTTCGGCCTTGATCATCTGCCCGTCCAGCCCGCAAATGCCGATGGCCTTGCCGCCGCTGCGGCAGAGCATGGCCACAAGGTCCTTGTTTGTTTTGCCGGCGAGCACCATCTGCACGACCTTGACGGCCTCCTCGTCGGTGTAGCGCAGGCCGTTTATAAAGCGGGACTCAAGACCCATCGCGTTCATGGTTTCAGTGATTTCGGGGCCGCCGCCGTGCACAAGCACAACTTTGATGCCGATTAACGAGAGCAGGACGATATCGTCCATCACGGCCTGCTTGAGACCCGCGTCAATCATGGCGTTGCCGCCGTATTTAACCACGACGACCTTGCCGAAGTATTTCTGTATGTAGGGCAGCGCCTGAACCAGCACACCCGCCTTGACAGCGTTAGAAAGCTCCATCATGATCTGTAATCTCCATTTATCTTCACGTAATCATAGGTTAAGTCACAGCCCCAGGCCACGGCCTCGCCCGGCCCCTGGTGCAGGTCGACATGGACTTCGATCTCGTCGTGCAATAAAATCTCCTTGGCTCTCGATTCACTGAACGCCACGCCGCAGCCGTCGCGGCAAACGAGGATCTCGCCGGCCTTGGACGCGAAGGACACTTCGGCCTTCGCGGGATCGAAATCCGTCTCGGCATAGCCGAGCGCGCAGAGCACGCGCCCCCAATTGGCGTCCGCGCCGAACATAGCGGTTTTGAAGAGGCTGGAGGTGATCACTGATTTGGCCAGGATGCGCGCGCTCTCCTCCGTCTTCGCGCCCTTGACGCTGCATTCAAGCAGCTTCGTCGCGCCCTCGCCGTCCTTGGCCATCATGCGCGCGAGGTAAATACACACATACATGAGCGCGATGACAAAAGTGTCGAAGTCGTCCTCCTGCGCCTCAATTTTAGCGTTGCCCGCAAGGCCGTTCGCAAGGACGACGGCCATATCGTTTGTGGAGGTGTCGCCGTCCACGCTCACCATGTTGAACGTGTCCTCAACCACCATCTTGAGCGCCTTGGACAGCATGGGCGCCGTGATGTCCGCATCGGTCGTGATAAAGGAGAGCATGGTACCCATATTGGGATGAATCATGCCGGAGCCCTTGGCAATAGCGCCGATTTTACATTCTTTGCCCCCGAGGGTAAACGAGACGGCGATCTCCTTTTTCATCAGATCCGTGGTCATGATGGCGTCCGCCGCCTCGCCGCTGCCGTTTTCGCTGAGATAGCCCACAAGGCTTTTCATGCAGGCGTCGACAGGGTGGATGTTGAGCGGCTGGCCGATCACGCCCGTAGAGGCGACGACAATTTCCGATTCGGGGATGCCGAGAAAGGCTGAGGCGATCTGGCACATCTTACTCGCCACGTCGTAGCCGTCGGCGTTGCAGGCGTTGGCGTTGCCCGAATTGCAAAGGATCGCCTGAGCCGTGCCGTTTTCAAGATGCTCGCGCGTCACTTTAAGCGGCGCGGCCTTCACTTTGTTTTTGGTGTAGACGGCGGCGCTCACGCACGGCACCGTGCTGAATATAAGGCCAATGTCCTTTTTTTCCACTTTCTTTGTGATGCCGCAGTGCATGCCGGACGCCTTAAAGCCCTGGGGAGCGCACACGCCGCCGGGGATTTGGTTTATTGTATTCATGTAAACACACCTTTCTGTCGAAATCTGGAGACGCCGCACTATTATTGTGAAGGGGCCGCAGGCGCGGGTCGCGTTTGCTGTGAACTCTGATATATCGAGCGGTTAACGCTTGATCCCGCGCCGCTACAGTGTCGGCTCAAGGCTCAGCCCCGTCATCTCGTCAAGCCCGCACATGATGTTCATGTTCTGGATGGCGGCGCCCGACGCGCCTTTGCCGAGATTGTCGAGCCTTGAAATCAGCACGGCCTGTTCGTCGTGTCCGCAGACATAAATTTCAAGCACATCAGAGCCCGTCAGCCCCTCGGCGTCGATCATACCGGCGGTGTAACCGCCTTCCGCGCCAAACGGCATCACCCGAACGGCTCTTTGCCCCGCGTAAAAACCGCTGAAAAACGCGTGCAGTTCCTTCGCCCCCATGGGCGTTTTAAGCAAACGGGTGTGCAGGGGGACGGTGACGAGCATACCGGCGTAATAATCGGCGATGAGGGGATTGAATACAGGTTTGAAATCAAGACCCGAGCGCTTTTGCATCTCAGGCAGATGCTTGTGCGCCTGTGTGAGCGCGTACTGGCGCGGGGAGGCGTAGACGCGCTCGCGGTTTGGATCGCGGTACTGCTCGATCATGGGCTTGCCCGCACCGCTGTAGCCTGAAACGGCGTGGCAGGTAAAAGGGAAATCCGCTGCCGCCACACCGGCGCTGACAAGCGGGCAGGCGAGCGCGATAAAGCCTGTGGCGTAACAGCCCGGGTTGCTCACGCGCTTAGCCGCCGCGATGGCCGCCCTGTGCTCTGCCGAAAGTTCGGGCAGGCCGTAAACCCAGGTGTCGCTCGTGCGGTGAGCCGTGGAGGCGTCGATCACCCTGGTATCGGGATTGGTGATGAGTGCCGCGGCCTCGGTGGCGGCGGCGTCGGGCAGGCAGAGAAAGACGACGTCCGCCGCGTTGGCGATGCGCGCCCGCTCGGCGGCGTCCTTGCGCAGATCGGGGTCGATGGTGAGAAGCTCGATATCGGCCCTGTCCCTCAGCCGGTCATAAAGCCGCAGGCCGGTTGTGCCCGCAGCGCCGTCAATAAAAACTTTCATATGTCACCTCATAAATGGGGAATGGAAGAAAACGAAAAGCTGTCTTTGTTGCTCAAAAGCAAATCTCACTTTATGCTGAATAGCGTCAGTGCCTTTTTTCAACACCAAAGTTTGCAACCACTCATAAAGTAAAAGCTTAATGGATATGAAGAGCCATTATAGAGTCATATGGATCTTTAAAAGCCGGACCGGTTTCAAGACTGTAGCTATAAACTCAGCCATAAAGCGGGACGAACGCCGCCGCTGTTATCACCTGTCGTCGGGTGGCGCGTTTTGCTTGAATACCGGAAAGTACCGTTTCCCTGAATACCTATGTTGCCGTCGCCGTGGATATAGACGGCTCTCCTGTTGTCCCGGCCGGGTGAGCGGAGCCACCACCACCATCCATACCCGTCGTATGTCGATTGCCGCCTGCCGTTGTTTTCATCTTTTTTTTGAAACCAGTACCGCTGTTTGGCGCTGCGGTTTACAAGGTTTCCGCTGCTGTCGCCGAAGTATTGGCACACGGCTTCTTTAATGCTTAAAAGAAAGATGTTGTCCTGCGTATCCACGCCACCCTTTGACCTATACCAGGGATTGTCGGGGTTTTTATTTAAAACCGGAATGATTTTGGATCGGTTCGACGCGCTGAACGCGTCAAAAAACGGGCCGTTCAGGTACGCCCTCAGGTCACACCCGGCCCAGGTCACATCACCGGAGCGATTGTGGTAAGGGCGCTGTCCCGCGATATGGTCGCATAAAATCAAAACCTTACCGCGCTGCACGGCGAGCACGCGCCAGTCATATTTGTCAAATACAATTTTATCTCCTGGCTGCATATTGACCTCCCGCACATGATACAGGCGCCTTGTCCCCATGATTATATCAAACCGACAGCGACACCGGCCTAACGGTTCTTGTGATCACCAGCCGCCAGCGCTTCCCGCGCCAGCGTCACCTGCGCGCGCACGGAATCCGGGCCCGGCCCGCCGTAGGAGATGCGGGTGCTTAAGCAGGTTTCAAGGCTGATGGCCGTATAAATATCCGCATCGAACAGGCCGCTTTTGGCTTTATACGCATCCAGCGGCAAGGATTCCAGAGTCTGTGCCGAGGCGATACACTGCGCCACAAGCTCGCCCGTGATTTTATACGCGTCGCGGAAGGGCATCCCCTTTTTTACAAGGTAATCGGCGCAGTCGGTGGCGTTGATAAAGCCTTTGGCAGCGGCAGCGCGCATATTATCTTTCAGCACCGTCATGGTCTCAAGCATGGGCGTAAAGGCGGCGAGGCACATTTTCACCGTGTCGAGGCTGTCGAATACAGCCTCCTTGTCCTCCTGCATATCTTTATTGTAGGCGAGCGGGAGGCCCTTCATCACGGTGAGCAGGGCCACAAGGTTGCCGCTGACGCGCCCTGTCTTGCCGCGCACAAGCTCGGCGATGTCGGGGTTTTTTTTCTGAGGCATGATCGACGAGCCGGTGGCGAAGGCGTCGTCGAGCTCGATGTATTTGAATTCCCACGAGCACCAGAGGATTATTTCCTCGGAAAAGCGGGAGAGGTGGGTCATGAGGATCGCCAGCGCCGAAGCGATTTCCAGGCAAAAATCCCGGTCGGACACGCCGTCCAGCGAATTAGGCGCGGGTCCGTCAAAGCCGAGCGCGGCGGATGTGAAATGCCGGTCGATGGGGTAAGTCGTGCCGGCCAGCGCGCCGCTTCCCAGGGGATTTTGCCGCATCATTCGTCGGCGGGCCTCCACAAGGCGCTCGCGGTCGCGCAGCAGCATGAAGGCGTAGGCCATGAGATGGTGGCCGAAGACAATGGGCTGCGCCCTCTGAAGGTGCGTGTAGCCGCTCATGATGGTGTCGCAGTGGGCCTCGGCTTGCGTGCAGATAACGGCGATGAAGCCCTCAATCTGCGCGAGAAGCGCCTCGAGCGCGTCGTTGAGGTAAAGCCTGATATCAACAGCGACCTGATCGTTGCGGCTTCTGGCCGTATGCAGGCGCTTGCCCGCGTCGCCGATGCGCGCGGTCAGCTCCTGCTCGATGAACATGTGGATGTCCTCGGCGGCGGGATCGAACACGAGCGCCCCGCGCTCAATGTCGGCGAGGATGCCGTCAAGCCCGTCAATAATCGCGCCAGCGTCCGCGCCGGTGATGATGCCCTGACGGGCCAGCATGCGGGCATGCGCCATCGACCCCCTGATATCCTGCGCGTACAGGCGGGAATCGAAGGCGATGGATGAGTTGAAGTCGTTGACGGTGGCGTCTGTTTCTTTGGAAAAACGTGCGGCCCAGAGTGGCATTGCGTTCAGTCCTTTAAAATACTTTATTAATTGAGACACTATGCCGAAGGATTGATAATACCATAGAGAATCAGGGTTTCATACCTGCCATCTTTCAAAACCTGATCTGTCTGCGTCCCTTCACAGTGCATCCCGGCTTTTTGCATCACACGGCCCGAAGCCGGATTAGAGGCATAATGACTGGCGTAAACCTTGTGGTACTCTTTATGTGTAAAAGCAAAATCAATGATTGCCCGCAGCGCTTCTGTCGCAATTCCCATGCCCCAATAGGGCTCTCCGACCCAATAGCCGGCCTCTCCGTTCCGGTGAGATTGGTTGTTTTGCAGACCCATACAACCGTAGAGTTCACCTGTTATTTGATCTGTTACGGCGAATTCATAGGAGCGGTTATTGTCGAAATTCTCCATATGTGTCGGAATCCACGACAGCGCGTTCTCAATATTATAGGGGTATGGGAGACCAAGAGTGCCCCTGTAAATATTGATATTATTACAAAGTGACGTCACTGTTTCGGCGTCGTCTATACTAAACAGCCTCAAAATCAGACGCTCAGTTGTAATGGTTTTATTGTCGGGATTATAAAGCATTCGCGTCCTCCATGGCTGTTATATTCTTACAGCAAGCCCTGTTCTTTCGCCTTCTCCTCCATCAGCGCGCGCACCTTAATAGGCAGGCCGAAAAGGTTGATAAATCCCTGGGAATCCATCTGGTCGTAGGTGTTGTCTTCCTCAAAAGTGGCGATTTCCTCCGAATAGAGGGAGTAGGGGCTTGTGACGCCGGCGTTGATGATATTGCCCTTGTACAGCTTGAGCCTGACATCGCCCGTGACGGTTTGCTGTGTTGAATCGACAAAGGCGTTGAGCGCCGTCATAAGCGGTGTGTACCACTGCCCGTAGTAGACGAGCTCGGCGTACTTTTTGCTCACGACTTCCTTATAGTGCATTGTGTCGCGATCCAGGCAGAGCTGCTCAAGCTTTTCGTGCGCGAAATAGAGGATTTCGCCGCCGGGCGTCTCGTATACGCCGCGGCACTTCATGCCGACAAGACGGTTCTCCACAAGGTCGAGAATGCCGATGCCGTTCGCGCCGCCCAGTTTGTTGAGCTCTTTGATCAGCGCAACGCCGTCCATCTTTTTGCCGTCGAGCGCCACAGGAATGCCTTTTTCAAACGAAATGGTGAGATAGGTGGCTTTGTCGGGCGCTTTTTCGGGAGAGACGCCCAGTTCGAGAATTTTATCGAAGTCCGGCTCGTTCGCGGGGTCTTCAAGATCCAGGCCCTCGTGGGAGAGGTGCCAGATGTTCATATCCTTGGAGTAATTGGTCTCGTGCGTGATGGTGAGGGGGACATCGTGCTTTTCGGCGTAGGCGATCTCATCCTCACGCCCTTTGAGTTCCCATGTGCGCCAGGGCGCGATGACGGGCATATTGGGCGCAAAGGCCTTGATGGCCAGCTCGAAGCGCACCTGATCGTTGCCCTTGCCCGTACAGCCGTGGGCGATGGCGTCCGCGCCCTCTTTTTTGGCGATCTCGACAATTCTTTTTGCGATGATGGGCCGGGCAAAAGCGGTGCCGAGAAGGTAGCCCTCGTATTTGGCCCCCGCTTTTACGGTTGGGAATATGTAGTCGTTGACGAATTCTTCGGTGATGTCCTCAATGTAAAGCTTGGACGCGCCTGTTTTAAGCGCGCGCGCTTCAAGGCCCGACAGTTCCTTGCCCTGGCCGACATCGGCGGCGACGGCGATGACCTCGCAGCCGTAATTCTCCTTAAGCCATGGGATAATCACGGATGTATCCAGTCCGCCGGAATAGGCCAAAACCACTTTTTTAAATCTCTTTTCCATCCTAAACACTCCTTAATACAGCAAGCATATTGTCGCCGCCGCAGGCAGGCTGCGGACAGCTTTTATATGAGAAATATAAAGCCAGTATACACCCTGTATTCGGAAAATGCAAGCATTTTATGAATAAATATTCTTACAGGTTGAATTTTATTTCATTTATATATATGGACATAAATCTTTGTTTCATGTGTTATAATGGCAGTAAAATATACCATAATTTGTTACTCGGGAGGAAAAGATTTATGAGTACATTCAAAGAGATTAAGCCGCAGGATATGACGGGTAATTTTATTCGGCGCATAGCGGAGGAGTGGATGCTCATAGCAGCCGAAAAAGACGGAAAAGTCAACATGATGACCGCGAGCTGGGGCGGATTCGGCATGTTTTGGGCCAAACCCGTGGCCCATATTTACGTGCGTGAATCCCGATATACAAAAAGCTTTATCGACAGCGCCGGCGTCTTTTCACTGACGTTCTTTGGCGATGCCTACCGCGAACAGCTTAACTTTTGCGGCGCAAAATCGGGCCGGGATTACGATAAAGTCGCCGAGTGTGGACTGAGCGTTCTGCGCGAGGGGGGCGCGCCCTACTTTGGGGAGGCTAAACTGGCGCTGATCTGCAAACCCATGGTTATAGCGGAGCTTAATCACAGCACGTTT
>JAITVU010000033.1 GCA_031285645.1 Oscillospiraceae bacterium
CGTCGAAAAGCATGGGGGCCACCACTCCAGATATCGTTTATTTTACACTTCATGAATCATCAGTTGCCCGGCGTCACCTCAGCGCAGTCCCTAATGCCGCAAATCGTCCTTGCCGGCAAGCCGGCAAGGACACCACGCATGCGAGCATGCGTGGTGAACCGCGCTTTTAAAGCGCGGGTGATTTGCGGCTCCAGAGCGATTCGCCTCAAACGCCTCCGGCAGAACTCCAGCCTTTGACTTGACCTTCATTATTAACTAATAAAAGCGCTTAAATCAACAACACCGCACAGGCGCACTGACGGGCGCATGCGGCATTTTATATCATAATGGATTTGCCTTTAAAGGTCAATCCCTGAACACCACCACGCAGGCCAGGTAAATACAAGCCAGAAGCAGCGAGATGTTGGCAAAATCCCGCATCATTAAAAAAATAGCCAGCGCAAAAATCGGGATTAAAATGACAAATGAAAAAACTCGGGATATCCGATAGGCGGTCGCGGGATTGCCGAAACGCTCCAAAACAAGCCTGAGAATCTGCCCGCCGTCCAAGTTGCCCACCGGCATGATGTTAAACGCCGCTATGGCGATATTCACAGCGATAAAAAACATGACGCGCATGGATTGGAAGGTGAAAAAATAAAAACAAACGGCCGTGATCACATTCGCGATCACACCGCCAAGGCAAACAAAAATATCCCGTCCGTAACTACCCGTCGCGGCGCCGCTTCTTTTAATGTCGACGCTGAACGCCGTAAAGGCTATACCCTCTATTCCGACGCGGCACACGACCATGGCGATCAGATGGCCGCATTCGTGGATAGCGATGGGCAGGATCATATAAACAGCGAGCACCTCGCGCCCCAATACAAGAAAAACGGAAAGGACCGCAAAAAACCAAAAACTGAAGGATATGTCGATGCCGAACAATCGAAATCCCACAGCTTTACTCCAACAGCTCTATATTGTCCTGCAACAGCCAATACGGATCGGCAAACTGTTCCTCCACGATAATGGAGAAGTGCAGATGCGGTCCCGTCGTCATGCCTGTGTTGCCGACTTTGGCAATCCGCTCACCTTGCCGCACAGCCATGCCCTCCCGGGCGATAATCTCGGAACAGTGGCCATAAAATGTTTTAAGATTGGTGGCATGCTGCAAAATAATGTATTTTCCGTATATCTGCGATTCCCCGACCTCAACAACCTCCCCCGGCAGCGCCGCCAGGATCGCCCGGCCCTCATCCGCCGCTATGTCCATGCCGGTATGAAAATCGGTCGCCTCCGTAATGGGGTGATAGCGGTAGCCGAAAGGCGATGTGATCAACCCCGTGACGGGCGGCTTCATATATCCCCCAAGGACGACCGGCGCGAGCGTCGAGCCGGTGGGGGCGGGTAGGGCGGCCATCTCATCGCTGACCCTGACCGGGTACCAGCCGCCCATCCCGCCTTTCCTGGACCCGGTGAAGTAAACGCCGTCCTTCCCGAGGTAATCGTAAGCGCCGGCGGCGTCATCGGCCTGTGACTGAGCATCGGGCGGCTCGTCGGCAATAATGGCGTCGGGCTGATTCTGCGTGCCCTCGCCGAAAAATCCGGCCAAAAGCTGTCCTAAAAATCGCTCCAGGGATTCAAACGCACCTGTCACGCCATCCGCCGCCTGGCCAAACATCTCAAACACCTCGCCGTTGCGGCTTTGGTCCGTTACCAGTTCTTTGTACTCGCTCTTAAAGCCTTCATACCCCGTACCATCGGCCTTTTTGTACAACAGAAAGACAAGAACCAGAATCAGGCATACGATCACCTGTATGGTCAGTATCGTTCCGATCACGTCGCCGGTCTCGCCCTTCCTGTCCCTGGGATGTGCGCGTCTGCGGCGCGCGCCCATGTATGAATCCGAATAAGCAGGCATAAATCTCCCCCCACGCCTTTTTGTTACCCATCTGCTTAACTATTTAACTATATTCGCGCCCGGAAGGGAAAATGCGCTATTCACCAAAATTTTGGACAAGAAGCAACCCGGCGCTGTGAAACACCGGGTTGCCTTCATTCCATTTCAAAGCAGCGGATTTTTTACAGGCTGTGCAGTTTCTCAAGCGCGGCGGCCTCATCCGGCATAAAAAAGACATGGCGGCCTTTATTGCATTCATAGATAAAGTCGCGCAGGCTCTTGCTTGTGTACGCTGAAAAATCCCCCACGATCGCGGCAACAAGGTAGTAGTTCACATATTTTTGCAGCACTTCACCCGCGAGCTTCGTGCTTAAATCAAAAAAATCCTCGATGATGTTTTCCTTGCGCAGAATGATTTTATCGCATTCAGTTTCATGCCGGGCCGTCATCATGACATCGAGCGCATCCTGCACATTTGAAATCAGGATCTCATCCGAATGGATTACAGCCACTTTGGATTGCCCTTTAGTCTCCGTGGTAATTGTCATTTTTCTACTCCTTAACATTAAAAACTGTTTAATAAGCGGCCTCAAATACCAGATACCGCCCGCCCGGTTCACCGGGCCGCGAATGCAAATATTCTCAAAATATCTGTTAAGTTTTGCATTTAGGCAGCCGATACGTTTACAGGCGGATTTGACGAGGAGGCTCTTATATGATTATTCAACACAACATGCCGGCCCTGAACAGCCTCAGGCAGCTGGGCTTAAATAATAAAGAGACGTCGGCCAGTCTCGAAAAGCTCTCATCCGGATTCCGGGTCAACCGCGCCGCGGACGACGCGGCGGGACTCGCGATCTCTGAAAAAATGCGGGGGCAGATGCGCGGCCTCGCCATGGCCGAAACCAACGCCGATAACGGCATCAGCCTGATCCAAACAGCCGAGGGCGGTCTCAATGAAACCCACGCGATCCTGCAGCGCATGCGCGAACTCTCCGTGCAGAGCGCAAACGGCACCTATCAGGATGAAGACCGCGCGCAAATTGCCAAGGAGTTCGTTGCGCTCAAGCAGGAAATCAACCGCATTGCCTCCAGCACCCATTATAACGGCATCAAGCTGCTGGACGGCACTTTGGGCGGCGAGGAGGCCACCATCCAGAACACCAACGACATGCTGGGCATGTCGGGGATGACCGACATTATCATTAATTTCGTCAATCATCCCGATGAAGCCGATCTGGCCAACAGTGTGGCCAGCATCATTATCCGCGACGACCTCAGCGTGGCCATTCAAATCAACGACCGCACTTTCTACGCGCACCGATTTAACGACGGGAAGCCCGTGGCGGGCGTGGGCAAACCCGTCATCGAAGACAACAAAGTGGGCGGCCTTGGCTTTGGCGAAGGGGGCACAATCACTTTTAACGGCGCGGTGCCGACAAAGGCCGGCGTTATTTCCGGCATTAAGCTGAACGCCGCCGCACAGGCCTCCTTTACCATCGGCGATACGTTCAGCGAGGCGCGTGTGTCTGCTAAAGATCAAAAGCTTGTTTTCCAGATCGGCGCGAACGGCCACGCCGATCAGCGTGTAGGCCTGTATGTCGAAAATATGGGCTGCGGCAACCTTGGCAGCAACAATCCCGCGGATATTGACGCCTATTGCCCCGACGGCAAATTGGACAGCATCACCGTAGACACGCAGGACGCCGCCAATACAGCCATTAAAATCATCGACGCGGCGACCAACCAGGTGTCCGGCACGCGCGCCCAACTGGGCGCGCTGCAAAACCGGCTGGAACACACGCTTAACAATCTGGGGGTAACGAAGGAAAACCTGACGGCGGCTGAATCAAGCATCCGCGATGTGGATATGGCCAGGGAAATGATGCTGTTCCAGAAAAACAACATCCTCGTCCAGGCCTCTCAGGCCATGCTGGCGCAATCTCAGCAACTGCCGCAAGGGGTCCTGCAGCTCCTGCGATAAAGCAGGAAGAAACGATTTATGATCCGTACATTCAAGAGGGTGGCAAAAAGCCACCCTCTGTTTTTGTCTTTAGTCTATGCAAAACCCACTGCGTATACTATTATTTGATTTTAACCGCCTGCATCTGCGCGCGCACGCAAAGCTCCGCCGCTTTGAAGGCGTGCTCCTGCGTCATGGCGTTTTCAGTGCGGTTGAGGCAGTCAAGGATCAGCTGGCCGAAGTAGGGATAGCCCACCTTGCCCGATACCTGATAGTGGGTCTCCTCATACTTATTAGCCAGGAAAAGATGGCCGGAGCCCTCTTTAGTGCCGATATTCATATATTTGCGCTGCTCGATAAAGCCCTCGGTGCCCAGGATGAAGGAGCGTCCGTCGCCCCACATCTGCAGGCCGTCCGGCGTAAACCAGTCCACGCGGAAGTAGTGCGTCGCCCCATTATCGCCGACAAGCGTCGCGTCGCCGAAGTCGTCCAGTTCGGGATATTGGGGATGATTGTAGTTCGCGATCTGGCTGTAGGCGACTTTCGCGTCCTTCACGCCCGCGTAAAAGAGGAACTGCTCGATCTGGTGGCTGCCGATGTCGCAGAGGATGCCGCCGTATTTCTCCTTTTGGAAAAACCAGTCGGGCCGTCCTTCTGCGCCCAGGCGGTGAGGCCCCATGCCGAGCACCTGGATTACTTTGCCGATCGCGCCCTCCTCAATGAGCTGGCCGGCAAAAATAGCGCTCTCCACATGCAGCCGCTCACTGTAGTACACCATGTATTTCCGGCCCGTCTCCTTCACTTTGGCTTTGGCGGCTTCAAGCTGCTCCAGGGTGGTGAGGGGGGCTTTGTCCGTGAAGTAATCCTTACCCGCGGCCATAACCCTGAGACCGAGCGCACAGCGCTCGGACGTTACGGCGGCGCCGGCCACAAGCTTTACCTCGGGATCGCCGAGGATGTCGTCCTCGCTGCCCGCGCGCATGGTTCCAGGGAACTTTTCGCAGAACTGATCCACTTTCTTGGGATCGGGATCATAAACGCTTTTGAGCACCGCGCCCGCTTCAATAAGGCCGTTGCACATACCGTAAATATGCCCGTGATCCAGCGCGATTGCGGCGAAGGTAAACTCGCCCTTCTCAACAACCGGATTGGGCTTTCCTTTGGGTGCGAAATTCATACCGTCCGACACGTTTGCCATCATCATCATTCCTTTAATATTTATTTCATCCAGGAGACTACTTGCACAAACTTATTTCGGGAAATCTATTTCTTGTAATCGCTGCCAACCGTAATCGCGCCGCCTAAATCATCGACGGACGCCGTCTTCTCAAAAAAGTGCGGGACATTTTCAAGGATGCCCACCACCGTGTAAAAGGGGTCGTCCTTTTTAATGGGCAGGTCGACGGCGCGCTGCTCGGTCCCCGCCTTGTAGATCGCCGTGATCAGTTCGATCGTCAGGCGGCCGCTCTCGCCGTCAATGAGGATATCGCCGCCTGTTTCGATGGCGGTGAGCACATTGTCGATCTGGCCCTGGTGGCCGATGTGCGCCATATGCGGCAATGTCTCATAGTACTCATTGAGTTCCTTCTCGAAAGCCTTATCTTCCTCGGGGAAACCGTTGGACTTAGACTGGGAGGCGTACACCTTCCATGGGGCCGATATGCGGGCTTTCTCTCCCTGGAAGATGATCTGCTGCTCCTCGCCGTGGTGGATGACGGAGCTCGTCACCTGAGCAAGCGTGCCCTTGTCATACTGCATCACGGCGACGGAAATATCCTCGACCTCCGCGTTGTCATGCGACGCGTTGCTGATCATGGCCGAAACCTTTGAGGGCATGCCGAGCATCCAGCCGAGCATATCGATGTGGTGGACGGCATGGTTGAGCGTGCAGCCGCCGCCCTCCTTCTCCCAGAGCCCGCGCCACCACAAATCGTAATAACAGTGACCGCGCCACCAGTATGAGTCGACCTGCGCGTGGACAACCCGGCCTATTTTCCCGCTGTCCAATACTGTCTTAAGGTTCATGATGGGATCGCGGAAGCGGTTCTGGGCAATGACGGAAAAGACCTTTCCGCTTTTTTGGGCGGCGGCGATCATGGCGTCGCACTCTTCCAGCGAGGCGGCCATCGGTTTCTCAACAATCACGTTTTTGCCCGCAGCCAGAAAATCAACGGCTATTTCCGCGTGGCAATAGGGCGGCGTACAAATGCTGACAAGGTCGATCGCAGGGTCGGCAAGGATCTCTTTATGCGAGCTGTATACCGCCGCGTCGAGGTTGTTTTCCTGCTTTTTCTGTTCCGCCTTTTCAGGGAAAATATCCACAAGGTGCGTTATTTTGCACCTGTCGGGAAAAGCGCGGTACGCGCCGATATGCATTCTCGAAATATTGCCCGTGCCGATAATCGCCACATTGATCATTTTCATACCCTCCAGTCAATTCTGTCGTTCACAATCTTTTCCAGGCCCCTGGATCCCCATTTTCAGGTTATCATTGTCAAACCGCCCGTCCCGGGAGGCGGTACATAAATCATATTATACGTATTTCCATAATTTTTCAAGAGCCGTGCAGGAAAAATCACATCGCCGCGGCTGTGTAAAATGCGCCTTGCAATTCGGCTTCACATGCGGTATTGTATTCTTAACGCGTTACGGCACATGGGCTGCGCTCAAACTGACATGCGACCAGTTTAATATACATAATAGGGAGAGGTTTAGATGAACCCAAAACCTGTATT
>JAITVU010000092.1 GCA_031285645.1 Oscillospiraceae bacterium
TATACAGGGGGCAAAATCCTCTGGATGAAGCAGAATGAGCCGGACAATTACGCCAGGACTAAAATCATCCTCAACCCCAAGGATTACATCCGCTTTTTGATGACAGGCAATATGGAAACTGAGGTCTCCGATGCGTCGGGGACGGGGCTCTTTAATGTCAAGACCCGCTCCTGGGCCTATGATTTGATTGAAAAAATCGGCCTTAACCGGGACTTCTTCCCGAAATGCGTGGAATCGACCGAGCAGACCGGGACAATCACCGAGCAGGCGAGCGCCCTGACGGGCATCCATCAAGGCACGCCAGTGTTTGCGGGCGGCGGCGACGCCGTTATATCAACCACGGGCCTCGGCCTCGTCAAGCCCGGCCGCGCGGGCGTCACACTCGGCACGTCCGGTGTCGTGGCTGTGGGCCTTTCCGGTTACGCCGACAATCCCGGCGGTGTGCTGCAGCTCTTTTGCAACAACGCGCCGGGGCGCTGGATGGCCTTTGGCTGCACGCTTTCGGCGGCCGGCTCCTACCAGTGGTTCCGTGACGCGCTGGGCGGCGGCGAGGATTACCGCGCGCTGGACGCGGGCGCGGAGGATATTCCGGCCGGCAGCGACGGCCTTCTGTTCCTGCCGTACCTGACGGGCGAGCGCTGCCCGCTGTTTGATCCCAAAGCGACGGGCGCTTTCCTCGGCATCACATCCCTGATGCGCAAGCCCCACTTTGCCCGCGCCGTCATGGAGGGTATCAGCTACTCCATGAAACAGGTGTATGACATGATCGTCGAAGCCTCCCCGGGCATTGACACAAGCGAGGTCGCCATTGCGGGCGGCGGCGCCAAGAGCCCGATCTGGCGGCAGATGCTCGCCGATATTTTCGGTCTGCCGGTTAAAACCGTGCACGGCAGCGCCGAGGGCGGCGCGTTCGGCGCGGCGCTTGTCGCGGGCGCGGGCGCGGGACTCTGGGCCAGCCTGGATGACGCGATGGCCTGCGCGAAGCCAGAGAGCGAGACCCTGCCCAATCCGGACAATGCTGAAGTTTACGCAAAACAGTACCGGAAGTACGTTAAAATGTACGACGCGCTCAAGTGGTCGTATTAGATTATCTGTTCTATGTGGTTATTATATGGTGAAGTGAGTTGTTATCCCTTATGGAAGGGAAAAATGAAAGGGGATTTATATGAACAACATTCCAAATGTTAAACTCGGCCTTATCTCAGTCAGCCGCGATTGTTTCCCGATTGAGCTGTCCGCCAACCGCCGCGGCGCGGTCGCCAAGGCGTACAAAGGCGACATTTATGAGAGCAAGGTCACGGTCGAGAACGAGCTTGATATGCTCAAAGCCGTTGAGGATGTGGCAAAAGCGGGCTGCAACGCCCTTGTCGTCTTCCTCGGCAACTTCGGCCCCGAAACACCCGAGACCATTATCGCCCAGAAATTTGACGGCCCCGTTATGTATGTGGCCGCGGCCGAGGATTCCGGCGACGCTCTTGTAGACGGCAGGGGCGACGCTTACTGCGGCATGCTCAACTGCTCCTACAACCTCGGAATTCGCAATATCAAAGCCTTTATTCCCGAATATCCGGTTGGCGACGCCAATGATATCGCCAAAATGATCGCTGATTTCGTGCCGGTGGCGCGCGCCCTGATCGGCGTCAGCAAGCTCAAGATCATCACCTTCGGCCCCCGTCCCAATGATTTCCTCGCCTGCAACGCGCCGATCAAAAAACTCTTTGATCTCGGCGTCGAGGTTCAGGAAAACTCCGAACTCGACCTGTTGGTGGCCTATAACCAGCATAAGGACGATCCCCGCATTCCCGGCGTGATCGCCGATATGGAGAAGGAACTGGGCGACGGCAACAAAATGGCCGGTATACTGCCCCGTCTCGCGCAGTATGAGATCACACTCCTCGACTGGGCCGAGCAGACCAAGGGCGCCCGCGAGTTCGTGGCCTTCGCCAATAAATGCTGGCCCGCGTTCCAGACAGAGTTCGGCTTTGTGCCCTGCTATGTTAACTCCCGCCTGACGGCTCTGGGCATTCCCGTCGCCTGTGAAGTCGACATTTACGGCGCGCTCTCCGAATATATCGGCACCTGCGTTTCCGGCGAGCCTGTTACATTGCTCGACATCAACAACTCCGTGCCCGCCGACATGTACAAAAGCGACATCCAGGGCAAATTTGATTACACACTCAAGGATGTCTTCATGGGCTTCCACTGCGGCAACACGCCGTCCTGCCGCCTGAAGAAGGGCGAGATGAAGTACCAGCTTATTATGAAGCGCTCCCTCGAGCCCGATTCCGAGCCCGATATCACACGCGGCACGCTCGAAGGCGACATCATCCCCGGCGAGATCACATTCTACCGCCTGCAAGGCACCGCCGCGGGCGGACTCAAATCCTATATCGCCCAGGGCGAGGTTTTACCCGTAGCGACGCGCTCGTTCGGCGGCATCGGCATCTTTGCCATTAAGGAGATGGGCCGCTTCTACCGCCATGTCCTCATTGCGGATCAATATCCGCATCACGGCGCGGTTGCGTTCGGTCATCACGGCAAAGCCCTGTTTGATATTTTTTCATTCCTCGGCGTGCCGACCATTTCCTACAATCAGCCGAAATCCCTGCCTTACTCGACCGAGAATCCCTTCGCGTAAATTTTTAGCGCATACAGCAAACGGCGCCCGGAATCTGTCCGGGCGCCGTGCTTGCGTACACAATCATTTGGAAAATCAGGAGAAAATTTGAGGAGAACTGTCTATGGAATTTCATTACTGCGCCGCGTGCGGCAGCAAACCCATCCGGAAGATCATCGGCGACGAGGGCGAGATGGCCTACTGCGACACATGCAAAATACCGCTTTTCCCTTATTTTTACACCTGTATCATCACCTTGGTGGTCAGCGAAACCAACGAGTTCGCCCTGATTCAGCAATACGGCATTAATGACCGCTTTATCTGTGTCGCGGGCTATATAAAGGCGGGCGAGACGGCCGAAGAGACGGTGGAGAGGGAAGTGGGCGAGGAAGTCGGCCTGAATACGCACGGCGTGCAGTATGTGGGCAGCTACTATCTTGGCCGGAAGGACCAGCTGATGCTGGGGTTTGCGGCAAAGGTGGATAAGGCGGACTTTAAGCTTTCCGGCGAGGTTGACAAGGCCTGTTGGTTTACTGAGGAGGAAGCGGAAAAGGTTCTGCCGCCCAACAGCATTGCGCTCAATCTGTTTTTGGATTATGTCAAACAGTCCCGATCCGTTATTGCGTGAAGGATAAACTGGCGGCAGGACGATATATCGTCGAACCACTAAAAAAAGGCCTGAGGGACAGCGCGCGCATTCTTTGCAGAATGCGTTTGCGAGCGATCGTTGAGTAGCTGCTTTTTAGTTATTTAACTATATAGGCGTGTCGCGGCGCACGGTGCTTACTGCGTATTTTTAACTTGTATGGCTGTAATATTTAAAAGGAGCGGCTCAGCCGCTCCTTTTTATCAAAAATTTCAAGCTTCCGGTACCTTTTTACCATCAATAAGATCGTCGATAATCATGACAAGCCGGCCGATTTCAGGCTTTGTTATCTGCGCGTCCGCGCCCAGCTGGCGCCCCTTGATGCGCATTTCCTCGTTGATCAGAGACGAAAAGAGCACAACCGGCAGTTCCCTGAGCACCGAATCTTCCTTGATGAGCTTGGTCAGGCGGTGGCCGTCCATCTGGGGCATCTCAATATCGGTTACGACGCATGAGATTTGGGATTTGATGTCGCCGCCCGATCCTTTTATATTGTTCAGGACATCCCAGGCTTCCTGGCCGTTGTCGGTTTTAATAACGTTGTTATACCCCGCGCGGTGAAGGGATTCGAGTAAAAGCTTGGCCAGCATCATCGAATCTTCGGCGATTAAAATGGTTTTTCCGCTGCGGTCGTGCGGTTTGAGGCTGTCGACTTCCTCTATCTGGATACCGGCTTGCGGGCGGATCTCCATGATGATTTTTTCAAAATCGAGTATGGTGATCAGGCGGCCCTCAAATTCGGCAATGCCCGTTGCGACGCCCTCGTCGCCGCCATAAATAATCTGGTCGGGTTTCTGGATACTTGTCCATGAGATCCGGTTGATACCCACAACGGAATGAACATGGAAAGCAAACTGCATGTTGTTAAAATGGGTGATGATGAAAATATCCCGCTCGTTGTTACTGTTGGGCGGAAGGCCGAGGTATTTGGCGAGGTCGAGTACGGTAATGACGGAATCCCGCGGCTTGAAAATACCCTCAATTACAGGGTGGGCGTTTTGCATGGGCTTGACGTCCGTGTACTGTAAAATCTCGCGCACTTTCGCCACGTTGATGCCGAACAGTTCGTCGTTTAAGGTGAACTCCATGATTTCGAGCTCATTTGTACCGGATTCCAGTAAAATCTCGCTTTGTTTAATGCTGTTCATGATCGTCAATCCTCCCAAACGGTATAAAAACCATTTGTTTTTAGGCTCATTAATACAGAACTACCTTTATTATCGGCAAATGACGGCGCGATATTAAGGAAACAGATAAAAAATACAACTGTGCACCTACAGTATAGCAGAATTTGCGCGCAATGTCTTGACAAAACTATAAAGTTGTCAGGTATAATATAAACAAAAAGCTAAAAAGTTAAGAAGCGATTGTTTTCTTATCCCGTACCGCGGCATTAGAGCAAATGAACAAAACGTCGCGCATATAGAAAAACTTACAAGTTCATTTGCTCTTCGGCCATATCCTTCGGTTGCCGCGTCAGCGGCGAGAAGGATGGCCCATTTAA
>JAITVU010000125.1 GCA_031285645.1 Oscillospiraceae bacterium
GATGGGGGTTTTTAAAAACAATCCCCGCCATCCCCGCTTTGACGGCCATGTCGACATTGACGGGTGAATCGTCGATAAACACGCAGTCACCGGCACTAAGTCCGTACCGATCAAGCAGCCGGCTGTATATGCGTCTGTCAGGCTTAATGAGCTTTTCGGCGAACGAAAAGACGCCGCCGCTGAATATAGAAAAAAAGGCGTATCGATCCATTATGCAGGCGGCGGCAAGCTCGTGGAAATTGGAAAGATAAAAAAGACTGCAGCCCTGCTTTTTGAGGGGGGCGAGCAGAGCGACGGTGCCGTCAATGGGAGTAAGCATTTCGTGCCAGTTTGCCATCACATCCCGTATGGCCGTCGCGTATTCGGGGCTGCGCGCCGTGAAAGCGGCGGTCGCCTCCCGGGCTGTAATGGTTCCGGCGTCGAGCCGGACCCATTCTTCCCCGGCAAAAATGTTTTCGTATATGGCTTTAACGCGCTCTTCCCCGCCAAGCTTTTGGTTCAGATATTCATAGGGATTGAAGTTGAGCAGCACATTGCCGATGTCAAATATGATATTTTGAATCACAACAACACCCGGTTCACTGGAAATTTATGAGAAGCCTGCCTGATGGCAGGCTTCCTTTTTACCTGAAAGATATCTCAGAAATTAATAGGGCCAGTATACCACACGTGCGACGGTGCCCGCAATAAGAATAAATATATTATTATTGCGATACGTCAAAACAGGCGCTTTAACGTATCCGCGCTATAGCCGGAGATGAAACCGCCGTGCCTCGAACGTGAACCGGCGGCCTCATCAGGCGCATGCCGGCGGTCAAAGCCTGTTGCCTGAAAATTTTATTCTCAATTCGGTGGACTATATTGCTAACGCTGAAGGGTTGCTGTATACTGTAAATGTTATGCTTCACAAACAAAACGACCTGCACACGTATGTTTCACACGCCGGAAGTACGCGCGGTAATCGTTTTGGACTATACAGATTGCGGCGGCAATGCCAACAGGCGCGGTTCGGCCTGAGGGGTCTTTTTTATGAAGTGATTTTCTAGGAGGGAATGTCTTGTCTGTCAAAAACCACACGCTGATCCGCTCCCTGCTCGATCTGCGCGGCAATCCCCGCGCCTGTGTCTACACGGAGCCGCTGTGGGGTATTCCTCACAGCCTGTACATACCTTTTGTTTCGGTGTATATGTCCGCGCTGATGATGACCGACCGCCATATCGGCATCGTTGCCTCGGCCACCATGTTTTCCCGGGCTGTGTTCGCAATGCTCAGCGGGGCGATAACCGATAAGCTTGGCCGGCGCAAGGCGACCATTATTTTTGATCTGCTGTCATGGTCTCTGCCGTGCCTCCTGTGGACGTTTTCCCAGAATTTTTGGTGGTTCATGGTGGCCGCCGCTTTTAACGGCATGTGGCAGATAACGGAAAACTCCTGGCATTGCCTGCTTGTGGAGGACGCGGATAAAAAACAGATGGTGAATATTTACTCATGGATTCATGTGGCGAACCAGCTCGCCGTCTTTTTCGCGCCCCTTTCGGCGTTGATTGTCGGTAAAATGACGATTATCCCCGCCATGCGTGTTCTTTATTTCTTCTCATTTCTGTCAATGACGGCCAAATTCGTTATCCTCTATAAGTACTGCACAGAGACGGAAGTGGGTAAAGTTCGCCTCAAGGAAACGGAAGGGATGTCTATCCCGACGATTCTGTCGGGCTACGGGGGCATAGCCAAAAAAGTGTTTGCTTCGCCGGAAATGGTGTTTTCCCTCGCGTTGAATACACTTTTTACCATTACATCAATGGTTATGCAAAACTTCTTTGGCCTCTACACCACACAAAACCTGAGCATTCCCCAGCATTATCTGGCTTTTTTCCCGATCATCCGCTCGGCGATTGTGTTGTTTTTTCTCTTTTTTATTCAGTCCCGTATCACGCGGTTTGGGTATAAAGCGCCCATGCTGGTCGGCATTCTTTTTTATATCGCCAGCCACGCCGTCCTGATCCTGTCGCCAAGCGCGACAATGGTGACGCCGGTGATTTACACGGTGCTGGAAGCCTTGGCGCATGCCCTTGTCATGCCGAGGAAGGATTCGATTCTGGCGCTGTTTATCGATCCCAAGGAGCGCGCGCGCATTACGAGCGTGATGACGGTGATTGTGCTCGGCATATCGATTCCATTTGGCTACATAACGGGCTTTATGTCCGATATAAACCGCCGCCTGCCCTTTGTTCTCGATATTGTCATATTTGTGTTGGCTTTTTTTGTCATTGCGAGGAGCCGGAAGCTTTCCGAGAGAAATATGGAATCAGTTTAATATAATAGCATGCTCTTGCCAAAAACGGGGAATACGGCCGATGCGCCGGGGAAAGCTTGAAATAGATGAAAGCGCGCATTGCGACCGCGATGCGTTTGTGCATACAGAAAGGATGATTTGATGGGCATAATACGTGCGGCTGTATCCTCTTTGGGAGGCAGTCTGGCCGACCAGTGGCAGGAAGTGATCAAGGCCGACGCCATGAGCGATACAACCGTTATGGCGTCCGGCGTCGCGGTGCGTCCCAACGATAAGAGAAACCAGAATAAAAAGGGGACAAAGGGCGTCATTTCCAACGGCTCCGTTATCATGGTGGAGCAGAACCAGTTTATGATGCTCACGGATGGCGGCAAAATCATCGATTACAGCGCCGAACCCGGCTACTACACGGTTGACGGCGCGTCCGCGCCCTCGCTTTTCAACGGCGAGTTCGACAAGGTGATCGAGCACACGTTTGAACGGCTCAAATTTGGCGGCGTCACGCCGCGGTCGCAAAGCGTCTATTACATCAACACGCAGGAAATTAAGAATATCCCCTTTGGCACGGTCAACCCCATTAATTATTTTGATAATTTTTACAACGCGGAACTTTATCTGCGCTGCCACGGATACTTTTCAATCCGTATCCAGGATCCGCTCAAGTTTTTTGCCGAGGCGATCCCGCGCAATGCGGAAAAAGTGGATATACAGGATATTCACAAGCTTTATCTATCGGAGTTTTTAACGGCACTGCAGACGTCAATAGGGCGCATGTCCGTCGACGGTATCCGCATTTCCCACGTCACGTCAAAGAGCATGGAGCTGGCGCAGTATCTCTCAACGGCGCTTGACACGGATTGGACCCAGCGGCGCGGTATGGCGATCGAATCGGTCGGCATTTCGAGCATCTCCTACGACGAGCAGTCCAAAAAGCTGATCGACATGCGCAATCAGGGCGCGATGCTGTCCGATCCCGGCGTTCGGGAAGGGTATGTGCAGGGCAGCGTGGCGCGCGGCATCGAGGCGGCGGGCTCCAATAAAGGCGGGGCCATGGGCGGCTTTATGGGCGTCAATATGGGCATGAACACTGCGGGCGGCTTTATGGCGGGGGCCAGCGCGTCAAACCAGGCCCAGATGGAGCGCGAAAAAGAAGCGAACGCCGACACATGGCAGTGTTCGTGCGGGGCAAGAAATAGGGGTAAGTTCTGCGCTGAATGCGGCAAGCCGCAGCCGGCCGCGGCCCGGCCCTGGGTCTGCGCCAAATGCGGCGCTCAAAATACGGGCAAGTTTTGCGCCGAGTGCGGGGCGAAAAACGCGGAGACACTTTGTCCCGCCTGTGGAAAACAGGTTTCGGACAGCGCTAAATTCTGCCCGGAATGCGGCGGGAAACTGTAGCGGTTATTCGGCAATCCCGTTTAATGTATGTATGTTTTGCCGTTTATAATTTTTCTCTATGGAGACTTTTATATGGATGTTGTGACCTATCACTGCCCCAGCTGTGCGGCGCCCCTCACGTTTAATATCGAGTCGCAGGATTGGGCCTGCGCCTTTTGCGGCGTCTCTTATTCAAAGGATCAGCTCGAATCCCGCAAGGCCGGGGAAGGCGAGGCAAATGGATTTGGGGAGGACGCGGCCGCTTACGAG
>JAITVU010000165.1 GCA_031285645.1 Oscillospiraceae bacterium
AATACAGCTAAGATTTTGTCATGCTTTTTTATACGGCACCTCGGCGTCAAACCAGACGCCGCCCAGTTTAAGCGCGTCGTACAGCGTCGTGTAGGGCAGATCGCGCACGCCGCCAAGGCCGTTTTTAACGCAGAGGGCCGCGGCCGTACCGGCCGCCTGGCCCATGGCCATGCAGGAAACGGTGTTGCGCGTTGACATGTGGGCGTTGTGATCGGATGTGATCATCATGCCGATCGCGAAGAGGTTCGCCCGGTTTTTGACAACCATCGAGCGATAGGGCAGGCCGTACGTGCCGCCGTCTTTAACCTGGAACCGCGGCGCCATGTCGTGGAAGCCGTAGGAAAACACCTCGTCGCTGTAGTGGGTGCCGGCCAGAATCTCCTCGTTGGTGATGTCGTATTCGCACTCAATGCAGCGCGCCCGGCGAATCGTGATGGTGGGGGCGGTGCGCGCGATAAAAGCGTTTGCCGCGCCGGGGACGGTTTTGCGCAGAAGCTCGATGGCCTTCATCTGCCGCGAGCGCAGCTCGAACTCGGCGTCCGCCAGAGCGTCCCTGTTGGTGGCTGTCTTGGGCATGTGGTAGTTGAGCTTGATGAACATAAAGTAGTTGTCATGCAGTGTCGTCGTGACCCGGGCCATGCCAATCGCTTCCGCCTCGGCCTTGAGTTCAGGAGAGATTTGCGACCAGTCGCCGTCCACGCGGATGAGCTGGTTAAAACGCCCGTCTCTGGGGCCGCGGGCATATTCGCGCAGCGCGCCGTTATCCCGCATAAAGGCGTAGTATTTATCGATGTCGATGCCGCCGACGCCCATGCTGTTGGCGCAGGAATAATCGTTGGGCTCCGTATAGGGCGCGCTGGCGCGGGCGCAAAGATCACCGTACCCGGTGGCGTCGATAAACATTTTTGCCATGACGGCCTCGCAGCCCTCGTGGCTTTGCGTGATGATGCCCGCGACCCTGTCGCCCTCCATCACGACGTCCGCGACCACAGTGTTGAGCATGACGTGCACGCCTGCCTCGCGCAGCATATCGAGCGCCACATATTTATAAATCTCAACATCCACGCACAGGGTGTCGGAGTCGTACTCGGCGCGCATGAGGGTGTCGTTGTGCCCGGAACAGCCCCCGGCCTGATAAAGCCGCTGAATAAACTCTTCGGGGATGCCGCGCACCACCATGCGCTTCTCAACGCCGAAGGGCGCCCAGAGGTTGAAAAAACTGTGCAGGCCGCAGCCGCCCTCAGCCGCGATGCCCCCCACATACCCCTTGCTTTCGATCAAGGCGGTTTTAGCGCCTGCCCGCGCCGCCGCAATCGCGGCGAAAACGCCGCCCGTGCCGCCGCCCGCGATGGCGACGTCGTATTGACGGGCGCTGACTTTTTGTTCCGGCCTGATGATGAAATCCATAACACCGCTCCTTTTTTATCGTATACTTCGCTCCGGATTACAGCAATGACAGAAAAGAGCCGAAAGGTGATTTCCTGCCATTGCCTCATGCGATTCCAATACTGATCCTGATTTTTTTACGTATCTTTAATGGAATCGCTACAGTATTTGATATCATTATATCCGTTCGGAATTCCAAAGTCCATGACCAGGCCGAAATTTTCATTCCGTGAAACTAAAAAAGGCAATAGGGGACAGAATCCCCCTTGCCTTTTTGGTGTTTATTGACAGTAAGACGGAACGGCCCTATGACAGGAAGGGCTTGATGTGCTCCACATTGGATTCCTCCGTGCGCAGCAGCTTTTCCGCCAGCGAGAGGACGGGCTTATCCGCGTCGTCATATTTCTTTAAGTTCTTTGCGGCTTCGATGATGCCCATTGTACTGCCCTTCATCATCATTTCCGCCATATGGGCGGTTGAGCTGTCCGCGAGGGTTTTCGCGCCGATGACGAAATGAGAGGCGAGCTGCGTCATGGCGCTGAGGTCCTTCTCCGTATGCCCGCGTTCGTGGAGCATCTCTCGCGCCTGCTTGTTAATGGCTGTATACTCTTTGCGCTGTGTATTGAGCTGTTTGAGGAAAGCGTCGTCTTTCGCCGATTGGTTCAACTGGTCAATCGCCGCGATGCCCATCTCCGAATTTTGATAGATATAGTTGAGAAGTTCCGTGTTGCCGTCCATTTTATATCCCCTTTCAGTGTTCATAATGGTCATATAGTAAGTTCGCCTTAAGACCGGCCCATGCCGAAGCATGGCAGGCGAATTCCTATATAATATAGAGCAGTGGATGATCCGGGAAGAACCGCGCGAGTTTGTCGCGGAAAAACCGCGTGCCTTCGTCCCGCGCCGCCTGCCTGTACCAGTATTTGCCCCGCCCGCGCCCCGTCATCATGGATTTGTCAAATATGGGGAGCGCGTTGGGAAAGGCGTCCGTATTGATCTTGTCGTGGACATAACTGTATGTCATAAAAGGCCCGATGTGCCAAATTCTGTTTTTGTGATGATTTCGGCGGGATTAAGGCTGACGCGGCCGCCGTGATTGAGGGAAAGTGTGGGGTCGACCATATCGAACTTGGTGGGAAAAGTCAGCTTGCCGCGCGGCTGACGGCAGAATTCCTCGATTGTCCAGGCCAGATTGCC
>JAITVU010000226.1 GCA_031285645.1 Oscillospiraceae bacterium
TGATCCGCGGCATGATCACAGCCTGGGTCGTGACATTTCCTGTGTGCGGCGCGACCGCATTTCTTCTCACAAAATTGCTGACAGGCGTGCTCCGGTAGTGGCATATACCGCTTGCCACAGCCACCGTGTTGGTGTATAATGGCAGCAAATGGGATACATACACAAGAAAGGGTGACTGATTAATGAACGCAGTGCTGGATGTCATCGCAAAACGGTATTCGTGTAGGGGATATACGGACGCGAAACTGACCGACGAGCAGTTGGGACAATTGGCGGCCGCGGCTGTAGCGGCGCCGAGCGGGATGAACCGCCAGGGATGGCGGATCATTGTGATCAAGGACAAGGCGGTTATTGACGAGATGGACGCCGAAGGCATGCGGATTTTGTCCGCGGCGGCGGATAAATCGGGATACGAGCGCATTATGTCGCGGGGCGGCAAGCTTTATTACAACGCGCCCTGTATGATTATTGTCGCCATTGATGAGCCGGGTTCGGCGCTGGATTGCGGGATTGTCTGCGAAAATATCGCGTTGGCCGCCTCATCCATGGGACTCGGCAATGTCATTTGCGGTATGGCCGGCATCCCGCTGTCCGGCGAGAAAGAGGCTTATTTTAAAGAAAAGATGAAGTTTCCGCAGGGATTTGGTTTTGGCTGCGCCGTTTTGGTCGGACACGCGGCTCAGGACGGCACGCCCCATGAGCCGGATATGAGCAAAGTCAGCTATATATAGAAAAGCGTATTATAAATTTGTGTTGGAGTAAACTTAAAGGCCCCGCCGTAAGGGGCGATACAGAGTAGTAGATTTTGCAGAGAGGCCCTGATTTGGGCCTCTCTGCTTGTTTATTATATCAATTTGCTTTATAATCATAGCGAAGGCAACTTATATGCTGTGAGGGGACCAAAGGAGAAATGAATTACTCAAAAGAACAGATATTAGAAATGATGAGCGACAATTCATATCCTTTAACGCTTAAATATAATCCCGATTGGATTTTGGAAAACGCTATGGGGTCGCATTGCCTATGGTTACAAGAATCTTTAACGCAGAATATGAAATTAACCCCAGGCATGCGGGTTCTTGATTTGGGCTGCGGAAAAGCAATAGGTTCAATATTCCTTGCAAAAGAATTTGAATCCCAAGTTTGGGCAGCGGATTTGCGGATAACTCCTTCTGAAAATTGGAAACGTATTTGCGACATGAATTGCGAGGATAAAGTCTTTCCTATTAAAGCAGATGCGGATGATCTGCCGTTTGCCGATGATTTTTTTGACGCTATGGTCAGTATAAACTCATTATTTTTCTATGCGACTGGTGACGGTTTTCTAAGAGAACATATTTTTAAACACATAAAGCCCGGAGGAGAAATCGGAATAGTTGTTCCGAGTTTCCAGCATGAATATACGAATGGTCTCCCAGAGAAATATCTGCCTTACATGGGATATGGAATTGATAAATATCATGCGTGTGCTTGGTGGGAAACTCATTTTTTGAAATCAAACATGGTTGAAATCGTTTTGTGCGATACATTCCCGACTGATAATAACGGCAATGAACTTTATAGAAAGTCTGCCTGCATATTTAACGCACATGAAGAGCCTTTCAATATTCTTGCATGGGATGATATAACATTTACAAGAATTATTGCAAGAAGAAAACCGTGATTCACATAGTATAAACATTTTCTGCAATGGGTTTGGGAGATGAATGCCAAGGACGGGGGGAGATTTGCAGAAGAAATACTATCAGCCCTTGACATGAGATTTGATAATTTTGAAAAGGTATGCTTGACCGGACTTGGTCAAGCATACCTTAATTGTGATCCTGAAACCTACCTTATCGCACTTGACCGCACCCTATCGTACCTGCCCCTTAAAGCGGGGCCTTTTATACTTTTCGGGTAAAAGACCTGTCAATTAAGGCTTGATGTCTGTACATAAGCTTTGTCGGCCACTGCGATGGCGCGCTCATAAATGCCGAACATATAAGTCGCCAGGGCGGACGCGCCCCTGTCGACAACGGACATACGCACGCGCGCCTTCATGTCGGCGCGCTCCTGATCGGACAGCGCGGTGATTTCGCGCAGCTTATCGGCGAAATCCTCGGCGTTGTTGAACAGATAGCCGTTCACGCCCGTTTTGATCTGGTCGGCGTTGAGCTCGTCATAACGCTGCAGGATGGGCAGCCCGCTCGACATGCCCTCGAGCATGGAAATGGAGTTCATTTCGGACAGGGAAGCGGAGGCGAACAAATCGCTGATGGCGTAGAGCTCGGGCATTTCGGTGTGCTTGACCATGCCGGTAAACGTCACCATGTCCGCGATGCCGAGGCCGTCCGCCGCGAGTTCCAGCGCCTGCCGGTCGGGGCCGTCGCCGATGATGAGGAGGTGCATTTTATCTTCCGGGCTGATGGTTTTAGCCCAGAACTCAAAGAGGACGTCGACGCTTTTTTCCTTGCCGAGACGGCCCGCGAAGCAGACGATCATCCGGTCGGTCGGGATGCCCAGTTTTTCGCGGACGGCCGCCTTTTTGTCCGCACTGATCTTGTTGTAGTCAAACAGGTCGAGGTCGGCGGAGTTGGGAATGACATTAACTTCCTTTTTTACGCCGATACGCTTGAAATACTCGTCGCATTTCTGGCTTGGCCCCGTGAGCATGGTGGCGTTGTGCGCGATAAAGCGCTCATACTGGTGGGAAAACTTCGTCGCTGTACTCAGGAGCGGGCGCGGCGCGATGTAGTACATGTATTGATCGTACATGGTGTGCAAAGTGTAAACAAGCGGTTTTTTATTGAGTTTGGCGTACAGGATGCCGGAGAGCCCGATGCCGAATTCGTGGTGGATATGAATGACGTCGGGATTAAAATCAGCGATCATTTTGAGCCGCTTGCGGCTGTAGGGGGACGCGACGCCGAACCCGTAGAAACGCTTGACAGCGATGGAGGGACAGTGCAGGACGCCGTCCTGAATATAATGGTGTTTGCAGTGTTTATCGGCGCAAACCACGAAAACCTCATGCCCAAGGGCCTCAAGCCCGTCCTTAAGGGTTTTGACATGCGCCACAACCCCGTTGACGTCGGGCGTATAAGTTTCCGTGAACAGAGCAACCCTCATATATAACGATTCCTTTCTTCAAAAATGCCTGCGCGCCCGTAAAGCCGGGATCAGGGGCATCATGAAATACCGTTTGTCGTCATGATCGATTTTCTTCCGCGCGCAACAAACAAAATACACGCGCGCAGAAGAAGCCGGACAAACCATTTATACCTATACTATCACAATATAGAAATATAGTAAATTAAATTCACTTTGTCAACAGATTAAAATTGGATTTAAAGCTATACAATGGGGTGAATTTTAACATAATCAACCCCTGCGCATTCACAGCGCGGTATTGCGGGCCTCCCTATTATTATATATTTGAAACAAGGCGCTTTATGCGTTATAATAGATTATATGGTCAATCCACTAAAAAGCTGCTGCGCAATGTTCGCCCGTTAGCGCGTTCCGCACAGAATGCGCGCGCTCTGTCCTGTAGTTTTTTGAGCGGTTGGCATAAGGATGAAGAGCGCTTTGGAAGAGTAATATTGTTCTTGTTTAGCGTTTTAAGATTACTTCGTATAGAAGCTCTAAAAGGATATAAAGTATAATCGGAAAAAGAAGGTGACGCCTTGAGCACGACGTTTTCGGTCAAACTCTCGAAAATCATCAGCACGCACAATTTGAGCCCCATTTATATGCCCAGAGACGCGTCTGAAATTGAGATCGCGATGGCCGAGGTCAACAGGCCCGGTCTCCAGCTGGCCGGCTTCTATGATTTTTTTGATAACAAGCGCGTTCAGATATTCGGGAAAAACGAGTTTGCCTATTTGGAAGCGACGCAGCGTGTCCGGTTGCGGGAATGCTTCAGGGATTATTTTTCACACCGGCCCATCGCCACGGTTGTGGCGCGCAACCTCACGATATTTCCGGAAATGATCGAGGCGGCCAAGGAATTCGGCTGCCCGCTGCTGACAACGGACCTGTCGACGTCCGAATTCATGTCCGGGCTTATATCGACGCTCAATGTCGAGCTTGCGCCGCGCATTACAAGGCACGGCGTCCTTGTAGAGGTGCTCGGCGAGGGCATTTTGCTCATGGGCGAGAGCGGCGTCGGCAAGAGCGAGACCGCTATGGAGCTTGTCAAGCGCGGGCACAGGCTCATTGCCGACGACGCCGTTGAGATCCGCCGCGTGTCGGCGCGCACGCTTGTCGGCAGCTCGCCCGAAAACATCCGACACTTCATGGAACTGCGCGGTATCGGTATTATC
>JAITVU010000309.1 GCA_031285645.1 Oscillospiraceae bacterium
CTACCGCGCGCGTGTAGTTGCACAGCGGGCATTGAAACGACGCGCTGCGGCGCGTCAACTTTCTACTCGCGCCCGCAGAACAGGGAAAAGGTCATTAATTAAAATGCGGGCGCTTTGCGACGCGCGCGGTGTGGGGCTGCGTCCTTCCCTATTCTGAGCGTGGTTAAGAGTCTGCGACCCTTTTAATTAAGGCCTTTTGCAAAGGCGGGGCTTGTCGCTCATGCCGCGACGGGCAGTTCCTTTGTCTCGTCACAAAGGAACCAAAAGACGCCGGGAGGGGCCACCTCCCGGACCCACCCGGATATGGATAACCGGAAGAATTAAAGAGTTTGAGTACGTTTAACGTTGGAAGGGTCCTACCGCGCGCGTATAGTTGCACAGCGGGCATTGAAACGACGCGCTGCGGCGCGTCAACTTTCTACTCGCGCCCGCAGAACAGGGAAAAGGTCATTATTACAATGCGGGCGCTTTGCGACGCGCGCGAGGTGGCCATTCATGTGCAAGGCATAAATAAAACCGACATTAATTCATGGAATTAATGTCGGTCCACCTTATTGCGCGGAAAACAAAGTCAATCAACTTTAATCCATGTGCCTTGCTCAGAAGCGCGGTGAATGGCGTCGATCAGGGCCAGTGGCTGGCGGCCCTGCGCGCCGTCTAAAACAGGGTCGCGATCCTCAAATATCGCTGAAATCATATCCAGATACTGGGCGCGATGTCCGGCTGTGTCCAGCGCCAGCGGGTCCGCGACGGCGGCCTCGACTTCTCTCTTTTGAGCGAGCAGGGCGTCCAGCTCCGCAATTTTGCCTGTCTTGGATTCGTAAAACGCCAGGCTGTCGTTGCGCACGCAGATTGTGGCGTTCTCAGCGTAGATGTTCAGCTCCGCCATCAGGCCCGGGTAAGCCATTGTCGTGGCCTCAATGCTGCCGATGGCGCCGTTTTTAAAGCGCAACAGGGCGAGGCCGGTGTCCTCGGCTTCAATATTGTGCAGCAGCGTTTCGCATACGGCGCTCACGCTGTCCACGCCGCCCATGAGATACTGGAGCAGGTCGATGTAATGCGTGGCCTGGCTCATCAGAACGCCGCCCTGATTGGCTTTGAGTCCGCGCCACCCGCCGCCCGTCTCGTAATAAGCGGGGTCACGGTACCAGATGACATGGACGGTGCCCATCATCAGGCGGCCGAGCGCGCCCCGGTTTATGAGGTCGCTCAGCGCACGGATGGCCGGATCGAAGCGGTGCTGGCTGACGGCGCCCAGTTTGACGCCGGCGTTTTGACACACGGCGATCATTCGATCAGCGCTTTGGGGGGACACATCCAAAGGTTTTTCGACCAGCACATGAATACCGGCTTTGGCGGCCGCTTCCACGGCCTCAAAATGGAGTGCCGGGGGCAGACAGACGGACACAAGATCAACTTCGCCCCAGGCCAGCATGTCCTTATAATCGCCGAAAGCGCGGCAACCGTATTTTTGCTCAAGCGCCGATGTGAGCGCGGCGTTCGGATCCGCCACGGCAACCAGCTTCGCGTTCTCAACCTCTTCCAGTACCCGGCAGTGAAAACCGCCGATATTGCCGCAGCCGATCAGGCCGACACGAATCTCTTTCATTTTAAGCCCATGCCCAGGCCGAGCACAAAGCGAGGATGAAAGTCGCATGGGCCGCGCGCCTGTCCTTTCTTATCTTTGAATTTATATACACGCTTGTGGGATTCCTCCTATTTGGACTGCTCGCCCGCAAAACGGTTATTGGCCTCAACCTGCAGGCAGTCGGGCGGGAGCTGCATAATTTCAATGCTGTTGCCGTCGGGATCGTGGGTGAAAAACTGAATGCACTTGGAGAAACCCAGTTTGATATCGCTGTCAATCGGCGCGCCGCGCTCCTTCATGAATTTAAGCGCCGCCTCGGCGTCCTCCACCTCATAACACATATGGCAATGCCCGATGGTTGTTTTGTCGTGCTTGCACTCTTTCTCGCCGTGGGGGAAAATCTCGATGTACTGGCTGGGCGCGACAAACATATGAATGCTGCCGAGCGAGCCGTCGGGGGTATTGTGCATCCGGAACGCTTCCTTCAGCCCCAAAACCTCGCGGTAAAACTTGGCCGTCGCCTCCATGTCCCTGGCGCGGATTGCCATATGCCCGATTCTTGTGATCATACAAATATCATCCTTTCTTTAATGATTAATTACAAAATTCCACTGTAATCCTAACATAAAACAGCATTGCTTGCAATGAATGCGGGTGTTTGATACTTAATATAATAAAAACTGTATTCTTTTTCTCATAAATACTTCCGGTTCTGAGCAATATATACATATATGCAACCCGGTTGTACGATAATCCGCTTGGATTTGATGGATAAAAGTGGTATAATACCTTCGCCGCCGTGTTTCCCGGCGTTTGAGGCGTTAGTATAAAGTGTTTCCGCCGTTGTAAGGGTTAAGAGAAGAATCGCTGTTCGCATCAATGAAAAACGTGATTGAATAGAGTCAGGAAGTTTAATTTGGGAGGTTTTACATTATGTTAAAAACTATACGTCGGGCCGGGGCCCTCATTTTGACCTTGCTGGCTCTTTGCCTTGTATCCTGTAAAGACGGTGATGCGTCATCAGGGCTTTCCGCGGCGCAAAGCGGCGCTTCGAGCGGTGCCCAGTCTGTTGAAGCGCTCCCCGCGTCGCCGGCCTCAGGCATGAGTGAGGCGGAAATCATTGACCTTGTCAAGACGCTGACAAAGAAGGGCGACGAGGTTTTCTGGTGGTATATGGACGAGGGCATGGGGCTTGACGTCGACACGCAGGGTTCTGTGACGGACGTCATTCGGCCTGTCGGCCGGTTTAAGACCATCGATGCGCTCAAAGCCGCGACGGAAGAGGTCTTCAGCGCGCATTTCTGCAATAAAATCCTCTATCCGGTCGGGTTTAACGAGAATCAGGGGGAAAACATCAAGTTCAGGGAAATTGACGGCGTTTTACACATCAACCTGAATAACGGCGGAATGGGCTGGATCGATGAGCTGACGGACAAGATCACGGTTAAGGAAGAGAGCGTAAACCGGATTACGGTGACAATTATCAGCAATCAGCTCAACTTTGAAACGTCGGGCACGGAAGAGGTGCCTTATGATTTTGATCTCATTCTCGAAGACGGCGTGTGGAAGCTTGATAACTGGTTTGATTACGGGACCGAGGTGATTCCGAGTCTGGCCGAATCGGACGATACGGTTGAGAACGCCGACGCGAAACCGATGCTTGAGAAATACGCGTCGAGCTTTGACCAGTATATGGTGAGCACGCCGAAAAACAACGTCATCACGGCGTATATTTATACGGACGGCGGCGCCGCTTACGACATTGTGGAGACGCCTGTACCGGATTATATGCTGACGGTGCACGATTATCTCGCCCCTGTGGCGGATGCTTTTGGCGCGCTTGAAATCGACCGGATTGTCTGGGATGAAGAGACGGGTCAGATATGCGTTAATTTCAGTTCCCGCTCCTTTATGGACGGCATCGGTGACGACGCGAAGAAAAACGACATACTCAGCTCCATTACAAGGACCATAATGGAGAATCACGCGGGGGAGTGCGCCGGGGTTTACTTTGAAATGGATATGAAGCCCTACGCGCCCTATGAAACCCCGGTCGCGTAGAGATTGCCAAAGCACTGAAAAGTTGCCGCTCAATAATTGCTCGCGGGCTTTTTTAAGTGGTTTGACCGTAAAGCGTCTTCAGGCCCGGTTTATTTGGATTCAGGAGGTTATGATGTACCGTAAAATATGGATGGCCGGGCTGGCTCTGTGCCTGCTTGCCGGATGCGCCCCGCGCGAGGATTCGGGTGACGGCACTCAAAGCAGTGCAACGGCGGCGGAGATGTCGGTCGAATACAGCGAAACGACTTCCCTGCCCGCCGACTTGCCTGTGGAATCCCCGGACGCGTTGCTCCGCACGCCGGGGGAAATCACTGTATACAGCATACGCCGGGATTCCGAGGTGTTCGAGGCCCACCCGGTGCCTGTTGAGAATCCCAATCCGACGCTTATGGATATTGTGGAGGCTGTGGAAGCGCGGCTCGATGTGGATATTCCCGTTTTGGGTATCTCGCAGCAGAAAGGTATGGTCGTCGTTGACATTGCGGGCGGCTTTACGGATCAATACGATAAAGCGCGCGTACATGAAATCCTGACGGCGCTCGCCGTCACGCTCAGGGAAAATCACGGCACATTTGAGTGGATTCAGTATCAATCGGATGGCGTGGCGGGCCTGTATGGAGAGGAGTATCTCATTTCGCCCCTCAAATTAATCGAGGACGGGAGCGGCGCATACGACGCGATCCGCGCGTCGATCCCCTATGAGGGCTTACAGTATCGCGCCGCAGTCGAGGCGATTGTCGAAACGGACGAAACCGGGGAAAAGCTGGCGGCATTCCTCGCCCTTGTCGGCATTGCGGACAGGGAAGTGGCGTCCGCCGGCGATCTGGACAACACGCGGGCGTTGCTGTCCGCCCTTTTTGCGACAAAGCATTATTCAAGCGACGCGATGAGCGCGGACGGCAACTACGTCCCGGCGCTTAAAGCTTTTGAGGCGCCGGCCGCGGAACTGACAGGCATCCCGGAGGACTGGTTCTGGCTCAGGGAGCATGTGGAACAGAGCGCCAGGCTTTTATTTGGCGAGGCGTTCACGCTTATACACGGGGATGTGAATAAATTCCGGTACCTTGAGACCATCGGCGTGTATACGCCGCCGCATATGGGCGCGGGCGCCGATATCATCCCGGTCATATTCGGCTATGAGGACCGCGGAGGCGCCTGCATTGTGGAAGTGGCCTATATAGGCGCGAGCATGGCGGGCTATTACGATCCGGCCACAGGCGACAGCATCGTCCCTGAAAAAGTAAAGGACTATGCGGAAAACACCGCGAGGCGTATGACTGTGACGCTCAATAAAACGGATAATGGGGGCTTTGTGTTTGTTAGCCAGCATTATATACAGGAATAAAAAGCACAGTGTTTAGCACGGCAATTTGACTTTTTACTCTGCACACGGTGGAACTCAAAGATAAAGCGCCGCACATTATGCATTGACATTCTGAAATTGTGGTGATATACTTTTACCCAATACCTGAAAGGACGCTGCATATGAGAAGCTGTCATATGACACAGCAGAATAGCGCAGTAGTATACGGGCTCGTAGTCGCTTTTGACGCCGGGCTTTGTCTGCCGTTGCGCTAATCGGGTATAAAACCGGATATGCAAGCGGGGCAAAGCATGATGCTTTGCCCCGCTTTTTTTATTCAATCGGGATTACCGTTCGTGCGGGCTTTGCCCGCTGCCACGCTTCGCGTGGCTATGACGTACGGCTATACATGGCCAACAGCTTTGAAAACCGACGGGTTTTCAAAGCGGCGGGCGTTGCCCGCCGGCACGCCAAAGGCGTGCGTTGGCCATTTGGCAGCCGGGCAGCGCCCATA
>JAITVU010000342.1 GCA_031285645.1 Oscillospiraceae bacterium
AGATCCCGAGATTTTCTCGGTCAAATCCGGATAATCGGGAAGCGCCCGGGTCTCGTTGGCCGGTTCAGCCGCCTGCGCGCCGCAATGCGGACAGTGCTGATACGTGCTGGCGTCATAGAAGTGCCCATGGTTGCATCGTGTCAGATTCATACGAACATCTCCCTACTTCATAGAGCCTTTTGGGCCCCTGTATATTGAGCCGACGGTTGATAAATATAAGTATCAGGCCGTCGGCGCCGTAACACTTACCCAATGGCCTGCCTTCCATTATCAATGAAGACAGGCCGTATGACCTAAAACGAACGGGATGCGCGCTGTGCGCAGGTAAAGAGCCGGGATTGCATCACCGCGGAGAAAAGAACAGGATACCAAATACATACTTCGGCTCGACATAGCCTGATCTTTAACCGGGTGGTCATGTGAAGCGGGACTACCCCGTGTAACGGATGATGATGACGGACGTATTGTCCTGGTGGGTATCTTTGCGGCATTCAAAGGCCTTGTTGGCCAGAACGCGCGCGCAGTTGAGCGGGTTTTCACTGTTTTCCATGATGAAGCGCTGGATTTGCGCGCCGGACAGTGATTTTGTCAGCCCGTCGCTGCACAGTAAAATAATGTCGTCCTTGATGAGCTGAAAGGGTTGCCGGTTAATGTCGACAAGTTCCAGGCCGCCCATGCCCAGGTAGCTGATCAGAGCTTCCTTGTCCTTGTTGTTTTCCACGTCGTCCTCGGTCATTTCGCCCGCCTCCACTTTTTCGTTGAGCAGAAGGCGAAAATTGTGGTCACGGGTCACCTGGACAATTTCGTGGTTGCGCAGGATGTAGATGCGGCTGTCCCCGACGGAAAGCCAATAAAGCTGGTCGTGGGAGATAATAACGGAAACCATTGTGGTACCGGCGCCGCTGTCCCCGCCGCCGGACAACGTGTCGTCGACGAGGCGGTCGGCCGCGCGCGCGGCGTTTTCAAGAAACAAGGGAATATCACCCGCGTCAAAACTTTCAAAGAAGGCCTTGACCATGGTGTTGACGGCCAGTTTGCTGGCGGCCTCACCGTTCTCCATCCCGCCCATACCGTCGCACAATACGCCGAGCAGGACAGGCTCACCGTCAACAAGCGGCGATTTGCGGGGGCTTGAGACATAAAGCGCGTCCTGCTGTGATTTGCGCGTGCCGATGTGCATAAAAGAACCTGTCGCATAACGGATGCGAAGAGGGCCGGAATGGGAGAGAGCCGGTTCTTCCGGCGGCTTACTCTCGATAACAGGCGGTTCGGGCGCCAGGGTCGGAATCTGTATGGTGGTCTTCTTTTTAGGCGCGGGTGCGGGAGGCTGTTCAAAAACCGGCTGTGTTTGAGGTTCGGGTTCCGGCGGCTCCGGGATTTGAGGGTTCACCTTTGTGAGCTGGATTGTCGTGGCGGCCGATGCCGGCGTGGGTAACGGGGGCAAGGCTTCTTCCGGCGCTAACGCGGCGTCGACCCTGTTTTTGCGTTCCAGCCGCCGCCGGAGTTTTTTGTTGCGCGTCATCAGGCGCCAAACAAGCCACAAGGCCGCGATGAGCAGAATGCCGGCCGCAATGGCCAGTATCCACCAGTTGTTGATAAAAAAATCCATTTTAAGAGGCAATCCAATGGTCATCCTTTCGCTGCGCTCAAACACAAAACAGCTTAAAACAGCCGTCTTGCACATCCGTCACATTCGCACGGCAGGCGCTCAAAATTGTAAAGCAACTCGAAAACGGACTTAAGGATAAAGGAAAAGCCGCTTTACATAAGGCCAATATTAAAAAAACCGCGTAAAGATGTATAGCTTATGTGCTTACTCAACTTCAACCTGATACAGATTGTCGCCCGAATGCAGATAAAACTGATCTCCGGCCTTTAAAGGAAAGACTTTATTCTGAATCAGGGGCGTTCCGTCACGGAGATAAACGCCGGAGCCAAGGTGGTTCCATATGTAAAAACAGCCCTGTTTTTCGTCGTACCGCAATGCGCACGCGACATCGCCGCCCGGGATCTTCAAAATAATATTGTTCTTTTGCTGCGCCGTGCCAATCGCCATATCCATGTTTTTGGGTAAAAGCCATTTTCTTTTCACGGAGCCGCCGCGCAGTTCAAGCAGGCAAGGCGTGCCGCGCATATGGCCGGCGTACGCGGGCGTTGGAGGCGGGGAAGACACGGGTTGCCGCGGCGGCTGAACGCTCCGGGGTTGCGGCCGTGCGGCAGGCGGAGGAGTGGACGGGGCAGCGGCGCCGCCGGACGGAAAGAGCGCGTCGATAAAGGCGTTCATACTTTGATAGCGCTGTTTATAGTTCAGCGCCAGGGCCTTATCGATCGCGTCGGAGGCGCGTTTGCCCAGCGACGCCTCCAAGGTGTGAAGCGGGGCATAGGCGACACCGGCCAGACGGTCGGTCGCGTCGGGTAAAAGCACGCCCGATATCGACAGATAGAATGTGGCGGCCAAGGCGTAAACATCCACCCAGGGCCCCTGGTTGCCGCGGCTTGAGTACTGCTCCGGCGGTGCGAAACCCGGTTTGAGCACGACGGAAAGGCTCTTGCTCTTTTCGCCGACAAAGAACCGTGTGGCGCCAAAATCGATCAGCTTAAAGGCGCCTTTTTTAGTGATCATAATGTTTTCAGGGCTGACGTCGCGGTGGAGCATGCCTTTTTTGTGGACCTCGCTCAGCGCTTTGCCGATGCCTGTGAATATATCTGTGGCAAAGTTGAGCGGCAGCCTGCCGTTCATACTGCGGATCAGGGTTTTGAGCGTGACGCCGTCCAGAAATTCCATCACAAAGTAAGCGGTGTTGTTGTCCTCGAAAAAGTCCCAGACCTGAACGATGGCGTTATTGCCCGCGAAGCTGCTGAGCATCTGGGCTTCCTGCGCGAACAGCTTGATACCGCGCACATAGATGTCTTTGTCCCCGGCGCTGCCGGGCAGCACATGGCTGTTGCGCGTATCGCGCGCCGCTATTTGCGTGGGCAGGTATTCCTTGACGGCGCAATGAGATTTTCCAACACTGTCATAAGCCAGATATGTGATGCCGAAACCGCCCATGCCCAGCGCCCGCCCAAGAATGTAGCGGCCCTTGAGCAGTGAGCCGGGTTTCAGCATGATGGAAGAGGCGACCTGCGCAATCGGCAGATAGCTGCAATGCGCGCACGGACCCGAGTCTGCGTAGTCCTGCGAAAAACAGTTCGGGCATATTCCGGATATAAATTCCACGCGGCGCCTCCTTATCCAATAAATTTCGTTTTTTAGTATATGAACGCCTAGCCGGCATGGTAAACAAACGTGACCTGCCCGGCCGTAATGGTGTCGCGGTCATTGAGCTTGCGCGCGTTGCCGACGCGCACGCCGTTGACAAAGGTGCCGTCCGGGGTTCCGAGGTCCTGCACAAAGAAGCAGCCGTCTTTGGCTTCGATGACAAAGTGCTGCGCCGCGAGACACGCGTCGTCGAAGTAGAGATTGCAGATTTCGGAACGGCCGACAAAGATACTGCCCGTCACTTTAAGGTCAACCTGATGCGCCATCCCGTTCTGGTCGGTGACGACCATGCGCAGCGGCTGCACATTTTGCGCCGCGAAATGATGGCGCGGCTCGACGGCGGGGGGTGGGGAGGGCGGCGCGGACGGCTCAAAAGGACGCGGCGCCGGGGCCGATGCAACGGCGGCCCGGCTTTTTTTGCGCTGGTGAACGCCTATGGCAAAGGCCGCAATGATGGCGGCGGCGACAAGAAGGATGAGAGGTGGCACCCAGGAGTGGCCGGCCGCGCCGGTATCGATATGGGTAACGGGCCCCTCCACGCTGCCGCCGATGACAGCGTCGGCCGCCGCGCCGCCGGGAATGCCGACGGTCAGGGTATGAGGAGCCGAAAGCGCATTTTTCTCCATAGAGCGGTCCGTGACATTCATGCATGTGACCGTGTACTGCGCGTTCTCGAGAACATCGGCCAGAGAAAGCACGGCGGCGTATTCTTCGGGAATATAAGTGACCTGTTGCACGGTGTATTCAAGCGTTCCGTCGCCCACAAGGTAATTTTCAATATTGTCGGCGCCATAGACAGGTTCGCTGAAATAAATCTTCAGCGTATTGGACGACGTGGCCTCAACCGTTTCAATACCCGGAGGGGTCGTGTCCGGTATCCAGCGGCCCGGTACGACGCGCACTTCCTTTGTGAGGGTTTCGCCGTCTATGGTAAACTGCATAACGAGATTTTCCGGGGCGTGGCTCACTTCGTTTGTGGGCGCGCGAAAGGATATTTTCCGGCTGGCGCGCACGGTGTCGGCGATGCGGCCGACACTGTCAAAAATCGCGTCGTAGGGAGTTACAAGGATGTCGCCGCCGCTGCTGCGCGCCAACACACCCAGCGCGTTGAGGCTCTGGGTGGTGCCGGTGTTGAGTCCGACGGCGTATATGGGCAGGGATTGTGTTGTAAGCTTGTTGAAAAGCTCATCGTATGTGTAGCTGCCGACCGCGAACTCCTCGGCGTCCGAAAACAGCACCGCGACACGGCGCAGCGGGACAGTGTCGGGTATGTTCTCGGAGAGCGTTACAGCGCGGTTGACAGCGTCGAACAAAACAGTCCCGCTCTCGCTTCTGTCCAGAGATTCGATGGTGGCAACGGCATCTTCAAGGTTTTCATCGCCATTTAAAAGCACATTAACCGACTCGCCGAACGAAATCAGCATCAGGCGCTCCGAGTCTTTTTTATTTTCGGCGAACCAAATGAGCGCCTGCTTGATATTGTTCATTTGCGGGACTGTAATGGAGGTTGAACAATCGACAATGAATATGTACAGCGTATCGTTTTCATCCTGCGTAAAACCGGCATCCACCGTTTCGAGCGCGACATCGCCGAGCGACGCGGTCACGGACGTCTCGGGCCACGCCGCGGGATCTTCGGCGTTAAAATAAACTGTAATATCGGGCATGACAAGCTGCGCCTGCTCGACCGAAAATTCAAACGGCGTAAGAGCGGACGCGCTAAAAGAGAAACAGAGGGCAAAAACCAGAACAAGGGGCAGAAGCGCCTTTATCATGAACCGAAGGGCTTTTAATACCGCGCAGTCTTGCTGTGCTTCCTTATAACCCACTTCGCCCCGCAAGGCGGTATCGTCATCTTGATACCCCGCGGTCTCAGCCGCGGAGAGGTTCATTTTGTGTCCCAATTCTTACCCTCCCCGCAATATGGGATAAACTCCATTTGAGAGCCGCCAATTTGAATCATATCACCCTTTTTAATCACAAGCGCGCCGTCTAAACGTTCACCGTTCAGGTAGGTAGCGGTCCCGGTGCCGGGAACAAGCATAAAGACGCTTTTGATTGGCTCAAAGACGACAGAGCAGTGGTTTTCGCGGCTTACTTCCGGATCATCCGCGATACAGATCTGCATTTTATACGAGCGTCCCACAAAGTTGCGGCCTGTATGCAGCCTGTAGTCCCGGCCGCGTTCATCGCCGCCGACGCAGACAAGCCAGCCCGTTACAGGGTCAATCCCCTTTGTCTTCTTATAAATCCCTACGGTTTTCTCTTCGCCGCCCGTAACGCCTGTAAAGCCC
>JAITVU010000349.1 GCA_031285645.1 Oscillospiraceae bacterium
CGGATGAATCGGAGCAGCGCCTTGTGATTTCATCGGAAGATAACAATATATCCGAGCTGGCGCTTTTAAAAAGTTACACAAAAACGGAAAAAGAATATCAGGGTGTGTATGATGTTTCAATTCGGCTTATGGAATATGTTCCGGTTTCGGTTCGGACGACGGATGTTCCGTATGTGAAACGTCCGGGCAAGGTGCCGGTGCCGCCAACCGTGACATTTAATGGTGGAACTGTTACACCGTATAGTGTGGCGCAAGGGTTAGGGATGGCGGCCGGAGGCGTTGCAGGACTCAATGGGACAGTTATGGGTAGTTTGAATGGGGGCGGAGCACATTACACGCTGGGAGGACGTGTATCGGGTGGCAGCGGCGTTAAGCTTACGGATAACAATGGAAAGCCAATAGATAATCCAAATATGTTGGAAAATGGAATCGAATATATTATGAAACCAATCAGAGAGGAAGACCACGCCGGTGCGGCGGCCGGGTATGCTCTTGGCTGGGTAAAGAAAGCGTTTGAAGCGGCAGGAAACTTGTTACGAAGTGGCTCGGATTGACAAATATCTGCATAGCATCCCTACGAGAAAAGCGGTGGTTACAATACTTTTTGTTAACGAGTCTGACATTACAGACATTACCCCCAGCATACGCTTGCAATCCCGTTGGAACGACGGGGCGGATATTTTGACCTTTGAGTACCCGACAAAGAACGGACCGCGCTTTGAAAATGGTTCCACTGTAATTTTCACTTACGGGGGAGCCAATATTTTTTACGGCTTCCTGTTCAAAACAAAGCAGGATAAAAAGAAATACACTTGTACCGCATACGACCAATTGCGGTATTTTAAAGCGAATTACACACTGATGCGGCAAATTGAAACCTTGGATAGCTTTCTCAATCGCGTCGCATACACGGTGAATGACCGGGTCAGGCTTGGAACTGTTGATAAGACCGAAATAAAGTTGGGAAAGTATTTTTTTGATAATAAAGAACTTCTCGACATGCTCTATCAGAGCATCAAGGATAATCTGTTACTTAACGGGTATCAGTACACGTTAAGGGATAATTTCGGCGCACTTGATTTACGGGACACCTATGATTTGCGCTTACCTCTTGTGCTGGGCGACAATTCGCTTGCGACAGATTTTTCATATACCCGCTCTATCGATGACAGCACATATAACTATATCAAAGTGGCAAAGGACGACCAGGCGGCGGGTGTGCGCAATACCTACATCGCGCAGGACAGCAAGACAATAGGAACGGATACGGAGGGATGGGGCCGCCTGATCCTATATCACAAAGTCAGCGGTGATCTTAACGACGAACAGCTTGCGCAACGCGCAAACCAGTTACTTTACTTGCACAATGAAGAAACCAGGACACTGACCATTGACGCTATAGGCGATACCCGCATCAGGGGCGGCAGCGGCGTCAAAGTGGAAATAGCGTCGGCGGGGCTTGACATGTGGGCGGTTGCAGATTCGGTTAACCATGAGTTCACGGGGAAAGCGCACACCATGAAAATTGACTTAATATATGGAGAAAAAGAACTATGGGAACTGAGAAGTTAGCACACGTGATAAAGAGAATTGTTAAAGAGTATATTCAGGATCACGGTGCATCGGATGTTATCTATGCGACATATACGGGAAGCGGCTTGAAACTTGACGATAAGCCGGATATTATCGATATGGATATGGTTGACGTTCCGCAGCATCTCAGTGAGGTGCGGGCGGAACTTTCTTTTTCAGTGACAAAGGATGATTTAAACGCCGATGGAGATAAAATCCTTGAAGCTGAACCGGAAATAGAATCCATAATCATAAACAAAATGCCCGTTATTATCAAACGTGAGTTAGAAGCCGGGGACCATCTGGTTGTCATTGTAAAAAGCGATCACCAACGTTATGCCGTAATCGATAGGATGTGATTGAAATATCAGTATTAAAAACATATGGCACGGATACAGAGAGCTTCAAGCCCTCACTGACATATAAAATATCAAACGGCCGAATCCAAGGCATGATTGACGGCCTTGAGGCGGCCGCACAGGCAATAGACCTGATTCTTTCAACAGAGCGTTTCCGGCACTCGATATTTTCGACGGATTACGGCGCGGAGCTTGACGGCCTTATTGGAAAGTCAAAGAGCCTGATACGCGGCGACATTAAGCGGCGAGTTGAGGAAGCCTTGAAACAGGATGACAGGGTAGTCGGGGTAACGGCGCTTGACATCGGATTTGAACGCGAAGTCGCCCATGTCAGGCTGACCGTTAAAACAATTTTCGGCGATGTGGAAAGGAGTGTGACTATTGGCTGAATCGCATGAGTACGAAGCATATTTATCCCGTATGCTGGAACGCGTCCCGGCTACATTGGATAAACGTGAGGGGTCAATTATTTATCATACTCTCGGCCCGACAGCCTACGCCTTAGTCCAGCAGACATATATGCTTGGATATATGTTTAATCTCCTGTTCGCTGATACAGCAGAGGGTATTTGGCTTGACCGTGTGGTCGGAGATTTTGGCGTCACGCGTGAACCGGCTACTTGCGCATTGCGCCGCATCAGTCTTTTCGGCCGCGACAAAAACCCGATGGATGTTGATATTGGAACGCGGTTTGCTGTGCATGAAGTAAGCTTTCGTCTTAATTCGAGAACGTCTATAGGCATATACGAGGCCACATGCGAGCAATTAGGTGTGGCGGGCAATCAGTACGGCGGGGATATACTGCCGGTCGACAACGTTAACGGTCTCGGAAGCGCCACGCTGGACGCGGCCCCCCTTATCCCCGCACAGGATGCCGAAACAGATGATGCCCTGAGAGAACGCTTTTACTTGATTGTCAGGGAAAACCCTTATGGCGGCAATGTGTCGGATTACACGATAAAAACGTTGAGTGTCGCGGGCGTCGGCGCTGTGAAGGTTTTCCCGGCAAAGGTCATGGGCAAAGGCAATGTCGGGCTTGTTGTTGGCGACGAAAACAGCAACAGGGCTACACAAACACTTGTGGATAAGGTGCAAGTGCTGATGGGCGAGGACGGAAACGGTATCGCACCAATCGGACACACGGTTCACGTCACAACATGCACAGATTTGAACGTAAATGTTACAGCGGGCATCCGGCTTAAAAACGGTTATACATTTTCACAGGTTGAGCCGGTCGTCAATGAGGCAATCCGGTCATACATAGACAACATTGGATTCAACGACGACACCATATATCACGCGAAGCTGGTTTCGGAAATGCTGACAAGCCATGAAGGGATCATAGATGCAATTAATGTGACAATGAACGGGAGCGGCGAAAATATTAAGCTGATTAAGGAATACGCCAATTATCAGGTTCCTTTACCAGGAAACATTGTTTTGAATGAGGTAACAAGTTGATGTTTTATGATAACCCCGCCACATATTTGGATTTCCTGCCCGACAAGGTTCGTAATACGCTTGAAGCGTCTGAAATAGCGAAGACCGTGAATCCTGAAATAGACAGCCTGAATAATCTTATAAAATCTTGGGTGGACAATAAAAGCGTTCTACACGCCGATGCAAACGGCATGACGCGCTGGGAGGCACTTCTCGGGTTAATGGCTAATGCCGGGCTGGAACTGGAAGACCGCAGAAGGGCCGCGCACGCAAAACTGATGGAGCGCGCGCCCATTAACATGGAAACGCTTAAAAAGATTGTCAGCACCTATCTCGGTGTCCCTGTTGACGCCTATGTCGACGACGATACTGTATATGTTTATTACAGGGGTGTTGATGCGCGTAACCGGATCAGGCCACTGGAAAAACAGGTCGAAAAGATGATTCCCGCGTCCTTACTGCTTTTCATTCTGTACAGATATATCACCTGGGGAGAAATAAGAAAGCAGACATGGAACGGTTTGAGGCCCAAAACCTGGGATCGGGTTAGACTGGGGGAGGTAAAGACTTGACAAATACAGAACATCTTGAATTGAGAAAGCCGGAATACGGCGATGACGCAGATATAGCGGATCTGAACTATAACTTTGACATTTTGGACGAATCTGTTAATGGCGCCCAAGCAGTCAACACCCGTCAGCAAACAGAGATTGACGAGATATATACAAAATTAAGCCAGCTCTACGACGCGATTTACAACGATATAACGGGTAATCCGTTTCAAATGGTTTTCAATACTTTGGATGATAAGCAAGTGGCGGGGGTCTGGAATAAACCCTTGCAACGCATTGAATGTTAGGAGACGAACATGTCACAGAGAATATCTAATCTGCCTGTCCGCTCCATTGTGCGGGGAAGCCTGACAGACGGGAACGGGACGGCGCGTTTTATGGTCGTGTCGCAAAGCCACTGGACAAAAGACAACGGTTATCCGGAGAATTGCACAACGTTAATGATGATCGATCCTCTATACCTGTCGGCCAACTACTATGGCGGGACAGACGCGAGCAACAGTTATTTTTCTGTCCCGGAAGCGCTTAAAGGCTATGTCGACGGCAGACTTGCCGCGCTGGACAGCAATATTCAAAGCCGGATTCGCCAGACGACGGTTAAAGCGGCGTATGGTCCCGGCGGTACCAGCAATCAAACGGGATCGGTTATGCTGTTCCCGCCCTCTTTTGCGGAACTATTTGGATACGGGGTCACATCGAAGACTGACGGCATGATCTTTGACGCTTTTTCCAATGATGAGAGCCGGGCATTTAACTTCATTTACTGGACAAGGTCATGCAGCTCTGAATTTGAAATGCGTAAGTTCGCCGTCAATAGCGCCGGTGCTTCTGGTTCAATCACAAGGGCGGACACAACGCCAAGGAATGTACTATATTGCTTTAATATTATAAACGACACGCCTGTAACCGACGCGCCTGTGGCAGGTGTTTACGACTTCTATTTCAACACCCCGCCGACAGCACCCGGCACAATCAACGTACCGGCTACGATCTACGGCGGTCAGAATACAACGATATCGTGGGCCACATCTTCTGATCCTGACGGTAATTTGGCGGGGTATAGGCTGGAACGCAGTGTTAACGGGGGCGGTTGGGATCAGGTCTATCAGGGGGTTGCCGCGTCTTTTTCCGATGCGGTGACATTCGGCTGGAATACGGTTGCATACCGGGTAAAAGCGTATGATACAAGCGGCGCGGAATCGGTCTATACCACAGGGCCGACGCGCACGATTATCAATAACACGCCGCCAGTTATTTCAGGCTCGGACGGCAGCATGGGCGAGAAAAGCAGTGGGTTTACACAAAGCTATACTGTGTCCGACGCACAGGGTGGCACCGTCAGCGTTACAGAGCGATTAAACGGCAATACTATCAGGGTTTATAACGTCACGCTGGACGCATCAAATCAATTTCAGGTAACTGGGGAACGCTTTCAAACGTTGCTTAACGGCACGCATACAATGACGGTCACAGCAACGGATAATATGGGGGCCTCGGCGGTACGCACATGGAAGTTTATAAAAAAGGTCAACAGCTTGAGCATCGTCAAAACACAGCCTTTTCCCGTCTCTGAGATGCCAGCAGTCTGCATTGTCAATGTAACAAGAATGATTCCGCCCGGTGCTTCCTTCAAGGTTGAGGCGTGTAACAATGGCAATGATGCGTCGCCCACATGGGAAGACATGACAAGCGCTGTTCTGGCCGCCAGAAAATACTACTTTTCCAATACAGCAAAAACAGCGTCCACATGGGCTTTTAACGTGCGCGTGACGGCGAGTAGGGGAACAGCGGTCGGTGATTTATATATTTCGGGCATTGGGGGGAACTTCGAATGAGTGACAGTATACGGGACACCATTACGGTTTCAATCTACGATACCGGACAAAAAAATATTGTTATAATGGCGGATTCTCAAGAGGCGGGGACGCAATTTGAAAACTACGCTAAACAGTTCTTGTTCATGCGTCCCGAACGATATCAAAACGACAACTTAATTCTCTATTTTAAGGACAGCCGTAAAACATTTGCGCCCGAACGGTTAGGAAAAGAAAGTGTTTTCCCTATTGGCGATACGCTGACGCAAGAGGAAAATCTTAATATGCAAATCGCTTTTGAGCGAAACGGCGTTATTGTGGTTCGATCCGATATATTGCAGTTTTCCTTGAGGCAGTCGCTTGCCGCAGGAACCTTCACGGCCGCCAAGGGAATACCGGAAGCACCGTTCGACAGCAAGCAGTACGCACGGCAAAATGGGGCCTGGGAGGAAATCGCGGGCGGCGGCTCGGCAGGACTTCTTGGATTCTATATATCCGATGACGGCGACTTGATTCAAACCTATACAGATGGCACAACGCCGTTGGATTTATACTTAAATGAGGAAGGTGATTTAATTTGGCGGAGCTGAATCTCGGGAAAGTCGTGGGGCCTCCCGGCGAAGAGGGACATAGCCCATATATAGGCGATAACGGCAACTGGTATGAGTGGAAGGAAACAGCCTATATCGATACCGGCGTCAATGCCGAAGGCACGCAAGGCCCGCCCGGACCGCAAGGGAAACAAGGCGACAAGGGGGAAAAGGGCGATCCCGGCTCCGGAGGCGTAGAGCAAACCTACGTTGATGACAAGGACGCTCAAACCTTGCAACAGGCCAAAGCCTACACGGATTCCACCAGCGGCAATTTACCGGGCGGCGCAATGTCGGGGCAGGCCATTGTCGCGGACGCGAACGGCGCACCCGTGTGGAAACTGACGCAGTTCAGCGATGTCACCCCGGACGGTTATCCTGTGGGCGCATGGTATGTGATGGCGCACGCCAATTACGCGCTTGAAGTGACCGGCACGCGGTCGTTTAACTACTATGCCAAATCCATTCAAAACGGCGCGCGGATTGACATTAATATCGCGGATATAGACGGGCCGATTTACTTTGATTTTGACATCGCGTTCGATCAGGAAGTCAGCAACATATGGTTCGGCACGCCGAATCTGTCCGCGGCTCCCCGGCTCGCCTATGTCAACAGCGGGCATAATACTGTCGCCGTCTAACCCAAAAGCATATCGGAGATCAAGGCGGCGCTTGCGGCCAACGTGACAACCGCTACATTCTGTATC
>JAITVU010000399.1 GCA_031285645.1 Oscillospiraceae bacterium
CTTAACAAGCCTGAGCTGTTATCCGCGTTTTTTATGCGGATAATTAAACAAAACTGTAAGGAGAAGTGAACATGATCAAAAAAAGCGGGGAATTCAGGGAAGAGCGGCGCAATATAGCCGGCGGCAACGGCGAAATTATATTGCGCCATAAGTTTGAGCGCGAGGATATGTTCGGCAAAAGCCGCCTGTGCGCCGAACTTGTCGTGGAACCGGGCTGCAGCATCGGCGAACACGCGCATGTCGAGGATATGGAGATCTTCTATATGCTCGAGGGCACGCTCGTCAGCGTTGCGAAGGACGGCAGTGAGACACCGTTTAGCAAAGGCGACTGTATGCTCACGGGCGGCGGCGATTTCCACAGTCTGCGGAATGACAGTGGAAAAACGGCCGTCATGCTGGCCGTCATTGCCCTGTAGCAAAACGGAACCGTTCCATTGATGCATGAGATCTAAAGCCCCGCTTAGCCGGGGCTTCTTTTTATCCGACAGCCGATACCCAACTGAAGTAAGGAGTCAGGTATGAACAAAGAAATGTACGAAAGAATGGAAAACTTTATGCTGTCCATGATGACGGACAGCGCGCACGACGGCATGCATGTCTACAGGGTTCTGCATGCGGCGCTTACCATTGCGCAAACCCTGGAAAATATCAATACGGATATACTCATCGCCGCCTGCCTGCTCCATGATATCGGCAGGGAGATGCAGTTTAAGGATCCGTCTCTTTGCCATGCCGCCGAAGGCGGCAAGCGCGCTTACAACTGGCTTAAGGAAAACAGCTGGGATGACGGCGACGCCGTTCACATTAGAGACTGCATTACCACCCATCGGTTTCGCGGCGACAACCCGCCGCAGAGTATCGAAGCCAAAATCCTTTTTGACGCGGATAAACTGGACGCGGCGGGCGCAACGGGCGTTGCCCGATGCCTGCTGGCGCAGTCCGTGTTCAATGAACCCCTTTATTTTACGGATACTGACGGCGCTGTGATCACAGCCGGGCGGGATCAGCCCTCCTCATTTTTTCAGGAGTTCAATTTCAAGATGAGGAATATCTATGACTGCTTTTACACCGACTGCGCGAGAGCGTGGGCGGCGCGGCGCCGGGACGCCGCCATGGATTTTTACGGCCGCCTCCTTGAAGAAGTGACGCAGTCGCATCAGGGCCGCGCGCTGCTAAAAGACATATTGGCATCAAATTAGCCCGGGTCACGCCCATACGGCGTTTTTTACCGAAACCCAAGCCGAGTCAAAATACCCGACACTTTTAAAACGACAGGATCCCCAGATGCTCCAACAAAATTTTGACGCCCATCAGAATCAGAATCAGGCCGCCGGCAAACTCAGCCTTTGATTTGAACCGCGCGCCGAAGACATTGCCGATTTTAACCCCGGCCATGGATAAAACGAGGGTGACGACACCGATCAGTGTAACGGCAGGCACAATTTGCACCTGTAAAAAGGCGAAGGATACACCGATGGCAAGGGCGTCGATACTGGTGGCAACGGCAAGCGGGAGCATAACGGCGGGACGAAGCGACGTTTCCTCACACGCTTCCCCGTCTTTTTCGCGGCGCAGGCTTTCCCACACCATTTTACCGCCGATGATCACAAGCAGTATAAAGGCGATCCAGTGGTCATAGGCCTCGATGCGCGCGGCAAAATGCGACCCGAGATAATACCCCGCCAGCGGCATGGCGGCCTGGAAAACGCCGAAATAAAGACCGACGACAAGCGCCTTGCCGAAGCCGCTTTTTTCCATGGACAGCCCTTTGCAGATGGCGACGGCAAAGGCGTCCATGGACAGCCCCACCGCAATCAGAACAAGCTCGTACCAATTCATACAATGCCCCTTTTCACTTTTCACTCATCAAGTATAAGCAAATGATATCAGCAGAAACATATGGAATATCTCAACGGCGCAACAAAACCCATGCGGGCCGCAAAGCCATACATGGGTTTAAACATAAAAAAAGACCATGTATGCTTTTATACATGAGTCTCGTTTTTTAAGACAAGCCAGACCGGGTTTAAATCGGCCAGTATGTTGACTTGCCGCGCAACGCGCTAACTACTCCCTCACAGGTTTATGCTGTTTTATGTTGGCGGGCGTTCTCACTGTCCGTACAGATAACCGGCGAAAACAGCCCGGCCCACTGTAATTTCCGGTATTGTAGCACGGCCCCATCAGCCTGTCAAGCGCCTACACGGGCTTCCGCGCATCGCTTTGGCGCATATAACCGGCGCGCTGCCCATCACTCGACTGTTATTACCCAAAGCTAACATAATAAAAATATTTTCCGGGCAATAACGAACAAGCCGCTTCGCGGCGCCCTGCCTGTCGGTAGGGTTAAAAACGGGGTGTAATTAGTATTACAGCACACACGCCACGCGCGGCAGCTTCCGTACATTTTTTATTGAGAACTCTCATAATACGCGAGGGCCGCGGGGTAGTATTCAACATCGAGTTCATCATAACACCCTGACAGAGTGAGAAAATGCCGGATATGGAAACAGAGCGCGCACCGGGATGTATAGCCCGCGGAGTCCGGAATAAAGCCATGCTCACGCGCAAAAGAGTAAAGCCCGAATATACCCGCGTCCAACAGGGCGGAGAAAACGGGATACCGCCCGGCGGGCACGCCGTCGACGATTTCATTCAAAGGAAGGGACAGACCCGTGCAGCCCGCCGGTATAAAGCGGCCGTAAACGTCCACATGGAAATGCCGGCCTGACAAAAGACTCGTGCACGGCGCTGCGTCGAGCAGCGCGTTAACAGGCGTGCGCGTCCCATATTCCGCTTCAATGTTAAGGGCCCGCCCGCCATACCTGAGACCGTATTGCCGGGCCGTGTCGATGATATAGCGCGCACCGGCCGCGGCCGCGATCTCATCCCGCGTATGCGCCCTGTCGCCGCGCAAACCCGAGAGGGGCGCGAGAAAACGCTCCTGCCATAAAAAGAACCCCATACCCGCTTTCCGGCACATCTCGGCCAGGAATACGGGCCGTTCCCACGGCACGTATTCCGCGTGATAGAGATCAATGGAAATACAGAGCGTGTCGACACCCGCGCCGAGCAAGCGCTCAACTTTTTCAAGTGTCCGCTGTGCGTCCTTAGCCCAAAAGGCGTTCGTCTCCACATAATCAATGCCGGCACCGGCGTCCCCGAGTGCGCGCGCGACGCCAATCAGGCCCTCAAAATCGAGAAAGGGCTCGCCGCCGCCGATGTGCACGCTGTGGCAGCCGCCTCGTTTAAGGGCCGCGCAGATTGTCGCGGCTGTATCCGGCGTCATATAGCGTTTATCGCGCTGCGGGGAACAGGCGTACAGGCAATGCCTGCAGGCCGCCGTGCAGCGGTAGTTGACCATAATGCCGACAGAACCAAAGTTTTTGACTGTCTTCATGGGACACCTGCCTAAACGGTTACTTTGTGCTTCCGGATATTCACGCATATTTACGCTTTCTGTTACATTAAGTGTCGGGCAAACTGTTTTTTGCTGCGCCGCCGCATAATATAGCCATATTGGTATAAACCCGGACCTGATTTAAACGCATCGGCTTTGCCCGCTGCCACACGTCGCGTGGATATGACAATGCGGCGGGTATACGCGCTTCGCGGCGCGCGGCGTTTGCCGTATATTTAAAATTGTGTAGCCATTTTATACCTGTACAGCTATAGATCGACAAAACAATTCGTCGGCTTATTCTGTTTGATATTTATCAAACGCCCCAGCTTATTGACATCAATATTCGTTTGTGTGATAATTATATACTGGTGGGGTGTGGATGTCACATACACGCCCCGATCTCATCATAGAATTGATCAGGATTCTTTTTTATTCGCCAAATCAAACAGGGAGGCTTTGCCATGGTTGATTCTCTCGCCGACATTTGCAGGGCAGTGCGCGAGGATGTATTGAACATGATTTAGTCCGCGGGTTCAGGCCATCCGGGCGCGTCGCTCTCCGCGGTCGAAATCATGGCGGGGCTTTACTTTACAGGTATTTTTAAATGCAGTCCGGAATATCCGGACGCGCCGGGACGCGACAGGTTTATCATGTCCAAGGGCCACGGCGTTCCCGCGCTTTACAGCATACTCAGCCGTCTGGGATTTTTTGGACGCGAGCACTTGAAGTCGCTTCGCAAAATTGACAGCTTGCTGCAGGGCCATCCGCGCTATGGCGCGACGCCTGGCATCGATTTTTCGGCCGGATCTCTCGGCCAGGGCCTTTCCGTCGCCAACGGTATCGCCCTCGGCTACAGGCGGCAGGGTCTACAGGGCCGCGTTTATTGCCTGATGGGCGACGGCGAGCTTCAGGAGGGCCAGATCTGGGAAGCGGCCCTGACGACGGCGCAGCTGGGCCTGCATCAGGTCTGCGCCATCATCGATAACAATCATGTACAGTTGGACGGCAGCACAGCCTCCATTAAGAAAATGGAGCCCATCGCCGACAAGTGGCGCAGCTTCGGCTGGCATGTCATCGGCGCGCAGGGTCACGACCTGGACGACGTCCAGCGCGCTTACCGCGCGGCCATGGCGGAGATGAGGCGGCCCAGCGTCATTATAGCGGAGACGATTAAGGGCAAAGGCGTGTCCTTTATGGAAAACAACTGCGAATGGCACAGCAACGCGCCCACGCGGGAAGAACTTGAGCTGGCGCTCACGGAAATACGGGAGGAACGCTCCGATCCGGCGGCGAAAATGGGCGTGGCCGTGCATCACGGGCTCAGGCTTAAGGAGCGGGCGTGACGGAACGCAAATCATACTAAAGGGAGACGGCGCCTTGCGGCGGCCATTCGTTGCTTATGAGAATGATTCCGCCGAGAGACGGCTATGGTAAGGCGCTACTCCGTTTATGCGCCGAGGATTCGCGCATTGTTGTGCTCGACGCCGATGTGGCAAAATCGACCCGCACCATCTGGGTTAAGGAACAGTTTCCGGCGTCGTTTATCGATATGGGTGTTTCCGAGCAAGATATGATCGGCACGGCCGCCGGGCTTGCCATGACGGGCATGATCCCCTATGCCTCCACATACAGCGCCTTTTTGACCGGGCGCGCGTACGACCAGATTCGCTCGGCCGTATGCCATGACAATTTAAATGTGAAGATGGCCGGCGCGCACGCCGGTTTTTCTGTCGGCCCGGAGGGCGCGATCCACCAGTCGCTCGAAGATGTGGCCATGATGCGCGTATTGCCCAATATGGCTGTTGTCGTCCCTTGCGACGCCCTTCAGGTTGAAAAGGCCGTTTACGCCATCAGGGATGTGCCCGGCCCTTGCTTCGTTCGGTTTGGCCGCGAGGCGGCGCCTGTCGTCACGGATGCTGACACGCCCTTTGAACCGGGTGTTGCGCGCCTGATTCGGGACGGCGGCGATGTGGCGATTTTCGCGAACGGCATCATGGTTTATGAAGCCATAAAGGCGGGCGAAATGCTTGCGGTTCGCGGCTATACGGCGTTGATCGCGGATATACACACCGTCAAGCCGCTGGACGCGGCGTTTATTTTGTCGGCGGCTGAAAAAACGGGGGCCGTTGTCACAGCCGAGGAGCACCAAAAGAGCGGCGGCCTCGGCGGGGCTGTGGCGGAGCTGCTGAGTGAGAACGCGCCGGCTCCCGTGATGCGTGTGGGAACGGACGATATTTATGGGGAATCCGGCTCGCCGGAAGACCTGATGCGGAAATACGGCCTGACGGCGGAGCAAATTGTGGCGTCAGCGCTTGCGGCTATGGCTATGAAAAGGCGTGGATAGCGGAATATAATATACAGGGCTTGCTAAGGTGCGGTGAGAATAATTTCTCACTCGTATTCTAAGCAAATCTAAGAGGTTTACAGCCCTGTTTATTTAAGGCCTTTGAGCAAGGTAAAGCTTGTTGCTCATGCCGCAACAGGGCAAAGCACTGCTGTGCAGCGAAGCTTGTCGCTCATGCCGCGACAGGCACTTCCTTTGTCTCGTCACAAAGGAAGCAAAGGACGCCGGGAGGGGCCACCTCCCGGACCCGCCCGGATATGGATAACCGGGAAAATTAAAGAGTTTTGGTACGGATACCGTTGGAAGGGCCCTACCGCGCGCGTGTGGGTACACAGCGGGCATTGAAACGACGCGCTGCGGCGCGTCAACTTTCTACTCGCGCCCGCAGAACAGGGAAAAGAACATTAATTAAATGCGGGCGCTTTCGAACGCGCGTGGGGTAGTCATCATTCCGCCACCGTAAGCATGGCAGTCTGCCGCTGTGCCGCGCGCGTCAGAGAGCGCCCACAACTTTATTTTGCCCTTTTCCTCTTGCTTGTGGGCGCGAGCCAGATTCGAGCGCCGCAGCGCGATTATCGGACTCACGCACAAAGCCCACACGCG